>NZ_JAJSYW010000018.1:0-63959 GCF_036815005.1 Streptomyces sp. IBSBF 2435
GGGCTTGTCGCACGGTTCCCCGCGCCCCCGGGGTGGTGCGGTCCGTCCGCACACGACGGCGGGTGGCGGGTTGCTCGCGCCGTTCCCCGCGCCGCTGTATGGCGCCGCCCTACGCGGCAAGTAACCCCGGCCCCGCGGCAGCGGAGGCGTACCCGCCGACGCCACGGCGCCCCGGCCCCGCGGCAGCGGAGGCGCAGGGCGGCCCGGGCGCTGCGCACCGACCTGGATCGCGGGTACAGGCGGAAGCCCAGATTCGGAACTTCCGCCAAGTCGGCGCCAATACCCGGGGGAACCCCTACGCTTTTCCCACAGCGCCGGTGGGGGCCGGCGTTCATCAGGGGGCGAGACGCACGGGATTCGGCACCCGTGCCCGGGGCGGCGGCCCCGTCACGGGTGCCGGATCCCACGCGGTGGCGCCCCGCCACTGGGGGAGTGCCGTACACCGGGAGTGGTGTCCGTGGGACGAATTCGCGTTCTCGTCGTCGATGACCATCGCATCTTCGCCGAGTCGCTCGCCGCCGCACTGGCGGCGGAACCCGACGTCGACGTGTCGGCGGCCGGCAGCGGCCCCGCCGCCCAGCGCTGCCTGGACCGCGCGGCGGTCGACGGCCGGCGTTACGACGTACTGCTGGTCGACGCCGACCTGGGCACAGGTCCGCGGGACCGGCCGCAACTGGCCGCCGTACCACCGCTGTCGGAGCAGCGGCCGGCCGAGCCGCGCGACCCCGTCATCGACGGCCTCGCGCTGGTCGAACGGGTTCGCGCCGAGCACGCCGGCACCCGTACGGTCGTGCTGGCCGAGCGGGACGATCCGGTGCGGGCGGCCGGCGCGCTGCAGGCCGGGGCGTCCGGCTGGGTCGCCAAGGACTGCTCGCTGTCCCGGCTGCTCGCCGTCGTGCGCGGGGTGCTGCGGGACGAGACGCATCTGCCGCCCGCGCTGCTGACCGGCGTCCTGCGGGAGCTGACCGCGGCCCGCAGGCACCGCACCGAGAGCGAGCAGCTGGTCGAGTCGCTGACGCCGCGAGAGCAGGAGGTGCTGCGCTGTATGGTCGCCGGGCTCGGCCGCAAGGCGGTCGCGGAGCGGCTGTTCCTGTCGCCGCACACGGTGCGTACCCATATGCAGAACGTGCTGGGCAAGCTCGGAGTGCACTCGACGCTCGCGGCCGTGGCGCTGGCCCGGCGGGCGGGGGTGGGGCCGGTGGAGCTGGTCCCGTCAGGTGGGGACGTTGTCGAAAGGCGCGGTCAGCTGTCGTAGCAGCGCCGCCAGCTCGGCCCGCTGGGCCCGGCTCAGCTCGCCCAGGATGGCGCGTTCCTGGGCGAGCAGGCCGGCCAGTGCCCGGTCGGCGCGGTCCTGGCCCGCCGGGGTGAGCCTGACCAGCACCCCGCGCCGGTCGAAGGGGTCCGGGAGCCGCTCGACCAGCCGCTTCTCGGCGAGCCTGTCGATCCGGTTGGTCATCGTGCCCGAGGTGACCAGGGTCTGGGTGAGCAGCTGCCCGGGAGAGAGCTGATACGGGGTGCCCGCCCGCCGCAGCGCGGTGAGCACGTCGAATTCCCACGGCTCCAGGCTGTGCTCCGCGAAGGCCAGGCGCCGGGCCCTGTCCAGGTGCCTGGCCAGCCTGCTGACCCGGCTGAGCACCTCAAGCGGTTCGACGTCGAGGTCGGGGCGCTCTCGGCGCCATGCAGCGACCAGCCGGTCGACCTCGTCCTCCATGGAGATCAGTGTAATAGGTCTGTCGATATGAAGTCTCTTGACATCAAGATATCCACAGGAGGAGCCTGGAAAGGGGGCAGAATCCCGCCCTCCGATTCCGGCAGCGGTTCCGTACCACCAGGGAGTACGAACGATGCACGCAGCACCGACGTGGGACCCTCACCAGTATCTCCGGCACGCCACCCACCGCACGCGCCCGTTCCTCGACCTGCTGGCCCGGGTGCCCGGGCTGCCCGGCGGGGACGCCCCGCATATCGCGGACATCGGCTGCGGTCCCGGCAATGTCACCGCGCTGCTCGCCGACCGCTGGCCCGCCGCCCGTATCACCGGCTTCGACAGCTCCCGCGAGATGCTGGCCTCGGCGGCGGACCGCGCGGGAGCCACCGCGGGAGGCGGCTCCCTGGACTTCCGCCTCGCCGACGCCGCCGTGTGGACCCCCGGCGAGCCGTACGACCTGATCGTCTCCAATGCCGCGCTCCAGTGGGTGCCCGGCCACGCCGACCGCTTCGGCGACTGGCTCGGCCACCTCACCCCCGGCGGCACCCTCGCCTTCCAGGTCCCGGGCAATTTCACCGCCCCGAGCCACGCGCTGCTGGCCGAGCTGTGCGACACCCCGCAGTGGCGCGCCCGGCTCGACGGCCACGGCCGCCGCTATGTGCACATCCTCAGCCCGGCCGACTATCTGGAGCGCCTGACGGTGCTCGGCTGCGAGGTGGTGGACGTCTGGGAGTCCACCTATGTGCAACTGCTGGAGGGCGAGGACCCGGTGCTGGAATGGACCAAGGGCACCGCTCTGCGCCCGGTCCTGACAGCCCTGGAGGGCGACCCCGCCGCGGCGCGGGAATTCGTCGGGCAATACCGCGACCTGCTGCGCAAGGCGTATCCGCCGGGGCTGCACGGCACGGTCTTCCCCTTCCGCCGGATCTTCGCCGTCGCCCGCACCGCCGGGAGCGCCCGCTGACCGCCTGACGCGCCCCTTGCGCCCGGCTACAGGGTGAGGAAGGCGCCGGCCAGCAGCGCCGCGCCGCAGGCGGCGAGGGTCCAGGCGGTGCGGCGCATCCGCAGGCCGCCGGCGAGGACGACGGCCGCCAGCAGCAGGGCGCCGCCGAAGGGCACCCAGGCGAAGAGGACACCACCCCAGCCGGCCCTGACGACCTTGTCGGTGCCCGGCTGGACGGCGACCGGGATCCTGGCGCCCGGGGTGTGCCGGATCGGCAGGCTGATGGTGACCCGCGGGCGCGCCACTGCGGTGCCCTTCGGGGCGAAGGGTCCGGTGCATATGGTGTCGCCGCAGTCTGCCAGCGTCATCGTGCCGTGCTCGTGGCCCTTGGTGAGCATCACGTGCTGCGCGGTCCGCCAGGAGTCCCAGGCGCCCGACACCAGCAGCAGCGCCGCCACGGCGGTCACACCGACCACCCGGGCCAGCAGCACAAGTCCCCAAGCGCCCTCCGCCAGGCGGCGGGAACGGCTCCGTTTGACCATGCGGGCGATCTTTGGCCATGGCATGCCGTCCGGTCAACCTGGCGGCACCGCGCTGCCGTGCTCAGCTGTTGTACGTGCTCTGCGCGCGCTCCAGCCCGTCGGCGATCAGCGCCTCGACGGCGTCGGCGGCCCGGTCCACGAACCAGTCCAGCTCTTTGCGCTCGGCCGCCGAGAAGTCCTTGAGCACGAAGGCGGCCACGTCCATCCGCCCGGGCGGGCGGCCGATCCCGGCCCGTACCCGCAGATAGTCCGCGCCGAGCGACTTGGTGATCGACTTGAGCCCGTTGTGGCCGTTGTCGCCGCCGCCGAGCTTGAGCCGCAAGGCGGCGTAGGGGATGTCCAGTTCGTCGTGGACGGCGATGATCCGCTCGGTCGGCACCTTGTAGAAGTCCTTGAGCGCGGTCACCGGGCCGCCGGACAGGTTCATGAACGTCATGGGCTTGGCCAGCACCACCCGGCGGCTCAGGGGTCCCGGCGGGCCGAGCCGGCCCTCCACGACCTGGGCCTGCGCCTTGCCCGACCGCTTGAAGTGCCCGCCGATCCGCTCGGCCAGCAGGTCGGCGACCATGAAGCCGATGTTGTGCCGGTTCGCCGCGTATTCCGGTCCCGGATTGCCCAGGCCGGCCACCAGCCAGGGCGCTGTGCTGTCGGTCATCCACGTCTCCAGGTGTCGGGGCGGGGTCCGGCCCGCCGCGGTTCCCGCGGCGGCGGAACGCACGGCCGCCGCCGCACCCCGCAGGGTGCGGCGGCGGCCGGGAGTCGCCTGGCCGGCGACGCCGGATCAGGCCTCTTCCGAGGCGGCTTCCTCGGCGGGAGCGGCGTCCTCGACGCCCGCCTCGTCCTCGGTCTCGTCGGCGGCCTCGGCCTGCGCGGACACGACCTGGATCACGACGGCGTCCTCGTCGACGGCCAGCGTGGTGCCCTTCGGCAGCGCGATGTCCTTGGCGAGGATGGAGGCGCCGGCCTCCAGGCCCTCGACGCTGACCGTGACGCCCTCGGGAATGTGGGTGGCCTCGGCCTCGACCGGCAGGGTGTTGAGCACGTGCTCCAGCAGGTTGCCGCCCGGGGCCAGCTCGCCCTCGGCGGTGACCGGGATCTCGACGGTGACCTTCTCGCCGCGCTTGACCGACAGCAGGTCGACGTGCTCGATGAAGCCGCGCAGCGGGTCGCGCTGCACCGCCTTGGGGATGACCAGCTCGGCCTTGCCGTCGATGTCCAGCGAGATCAGGACGTTCGCGGTACGCAGCGCGAGCAGCAGCTCGTGGCCGGGGACCGAGACGTGCTGGGGGTCGGCGCCGTGGCCGTAGATGACGGCGGGGACCTGGTTGGCACGGCGGATCCGGCGGGCGGCGCCCTTGCCGAACTCGGTGCGCTGCTGAGCGGCGATCTTGACCTCGGACATGAGGTTCACTCCTCGTGGTGGCAGACGGTACGGTCGCCCGGCCCCGACGGGCCGATCCACAGTTACGAGGAGCGCGTCGATAACGGAGCCGGGTCCGGACCGACAGACGTCCGGGGCCTCCCTCGCCGAGCAACGCGGACAGCGTAACCGGCGGGAAGGCCCCGGACGAAATCGATCTCCCGGTACATCCTGTGATGTACCGATTCTGCGGCGTCGTGCCCCGGCGGGGTGGGAACAGGCCGAGGACGGGCCGAGGTCAGGCCGAGGTCAGTGCGAGTCCTCGAACAGGCTGGTCACCGAGCCGTCCTCGAAGACCTCGCGCACGGCGTTGGCGATGGTCGGCGCCATCGACAGCACGGTGATCTTGTCGAGTTTCAGCTCGTTGGGGGTCGGCAGGGTGTCGGTGAGGATGAACTCGCTGACCCGGGAGTTCTTCAGCCGGTCGGCGGCCGGCCCGGACAGCACGCCGTGGGTGGCGGTGACGATGACGTCCTCGGCGCCATTGGCGAACAGCGCGTCCGCGGCGGCGCAGATCGTACCGCCGGTGTCGATCATGTCGTCGACCAGGACGCAGACCCGGCCCTTGACGTCACCGACGACCTCGTGGACCTTCACCTGGTTGGCGACGTCCGGGTCGCGGCGCTTGTGCACGATGGCCAGCGGCGCGCCCAGCCGGTCGCACCAGCGGTCGGCGACCCTGACCCGGCCGGCGTCCGGCGAGACCACGGTCAGCTTGTCGCGGTCCACCTTGGCGCCGACGTAGTCCGCCAGGATCGGCAGGGCGAAGAGATGGTCGACAGGGCCGTCGAAGAAGCCCTGGATCTGGTCGGTGTGCAGGTCGACGGTCAGGATGCGGTCGGCGCCCGCGGTCTTGAACAGGTCGGCGATCAGCCGGGCCGAGATCGGCTCGCGGCCGCGGTGCTTCTTGTCCTGCCGTGCGTAGCCGTAGAAGGGGACGATCACGGTGATGCTGCGTGCGGAAGCCCTCTTCAGGGCGTCCAGCATGATCAGCTGCTCCATGATCCACTGGTTGATGGGGCGGGTGTGGCTCTGGATCAAAAAGCAGTCGGCGCCGCGCGCCGACTCCTGGAACCGCACATAGATCTCGCCGTTGGCGAAGTCGAAAGCCTTGGTCGGCACCAGCTCGACTCCGAGTTCCCGTGCCACCGCCTCCGCCAGATCGGGGTGGGCGCGGCCGGAGAAGAGCATCAACTTCTTCTCACCGGTCGTCTTGATCCCGGTCACTGCACCGTCTCCTTGGTGTTCGACTGGTGTTCGACACAGCGACGCCCCGAAGAGGGCGTGCTGGCGGAATTGTGTGCACCCCACACGGTACGCCCCCTCCGGCGCATCTGTGCACCTCGGAAGGGCTGATGAGACGGCCCTCACTCACCCGTTCGGCAACGCGTGCGGGACTCGGGGAAAGGCGCGGCTCACTCGTTCGAAGACCTGCCGCGCCGAACGCCGCCAGGTGCTATTCGTCCCGCTTGGCGCGTTCCGCGGCATGCGCGGCGGCGCTGCCCGGGCGCTTGCGGGCGACCCAGCCCTCGATGTTGCGCTGCTGCCCGCGGGCCACCGCGAGCGACCCGGCGGGCACGTCCTTGGTGATCACCGAGCCGGCCGCCGTGTAGGCGCCGTCGCCGACCACCACCGGTGCGACGAACATGTTGTCGGAGCCGGTCTTGCAGTAACTGCCGATCGTGGTGTGGTGCTTGGCCTCGCCGTCGTAGTTGACGAAGACGCTGGCCGCGCCGATGTTGGTGTGCTCGCCGATGGTGGCGTCACCCACATAGCTCAGGTGCGGCACCTTGGTGCCGTCGCCGATCGAGGCGTTCTTCATCTCGACGTACGTGCCCGCCTTGGCGCCCCGGCCGAGCTTGGCGCCGGGCCGCAGGTACGCGTACGGGCCGACGCTCGCCTCGGGGCCGATCTCCGCCTCCTGCGCCACGGTGTTCGACACCCGGGCGCCCGCGCCGACCACTGTGTCGGTGAGCGTGCAGTTCGGGCCGACCTCGGCGCCCTCGGCCACCCTGGTGGCGCCGAGCAGTTGCGTGTTGGGGTGGATCAGGGTGTCGGGCTCCAGCACCACGTCGGCGTCCAGCCAGGTGGACGCCGGGTCCACCACGGTGGCGCCGTCCAGCATGGCGCGGTGCAGCAGCCGGTCGTTGAGGACCCGGCGGGCCTCGGCGAGCTGCACCCGGTTGTTCACCCCGGCGATCTCCTGGTGGTCGGCCGCCGTGTACGCGCCTACCCGGTGCCCGGCCTCGCGCAGGATCGCCAGAGTGTCGGTCAGATACTCCTCGGCCTGCGCGTTGTCCGTGGTGATCCTGCCGAGCGCCTCGGCGAGCAGGGCGGCGTCGTAGGCGTAGACCCCGGAGTTGATCTCGGTGATGGCCTGCTGGTCGGGCGAGGCGTCCTTCTGCTCGACGATCGCGGTGACCTGGCCGTCGGTCAGGTCCCGCACGATCCGCCCGTAGCCGTTCGGGTCGGGCACCTTCGCGGTGAGCACCGTCACCGCGTTGCCGTCGGCCTGGTGCGCGGACACCAGGGTGGCCAGGGTCTGCGCGGTCAGCAGCGGCGTGTCGCCGTAGGTCACCACGACGGTCCCGTCCGGGGTGACGCCCTGCTCGGCCAGCTCGCCGAGGCCGACGCGGACCGCGTGCCCCGTGCCGTTCTGCTCGTCCTGCACGGCGGTCAGCGCCGCCGGGTCGGCCGCCGCCAGGTGCTCGGTGACCTGCTCGCGCCCGTGTCCGACGACCACGACCAGCTGCTCCGGGTCCAGGGCGCGGGCGGCGGCGACCACATGGCCGAGCAGCGTACGGCCGCAGATCGGGTGCAGGACCTTCGGGGTGGCCGACTTCATGCGTGTGCCCTCACCCGCGGCGAGGACGACGACGGCAGCCGGGCGTGTGGGGCTCACGGGGGAGACTCCTGGGCTTTCGAGTGCAGGACAACCCGCAGGATACCGAGGGCTTCCCCGATACGACCGCGTACAGCTCCGCCGCCAGGATTCGAACCCGGACTTAAGGCACCAAAAGCCCCAGTGCTGCCATTACACCACGGCGGATCAACTCGGCCCTCCCGTTGTCGCGTCGGGATGGCCGGGCAGTCGGTCCCATCATGCCGTACCCGGCGGGGTGGACGCGACGGAGATCCGGGTAGAGATCGTTCGGCGGGCGACGGCCACGGTCCTGTCGTCCGCCGTGCACCGCTGCAATACTTACGGCGGCGTAGGTTACGGACGTAACCCTAGATACAGCCCCCCACTTCCACATCCGCAAGGGACACACATGACCACACAGACGGACGTGATCACCGAGTCCCGGGAACCGGACCCCGGGACGCCAGGACAGGAGTCGCCGTATCTCGGCACCCTCGGTGGCGAGAGCAAGCGCTCGATCGAGCAGATCGCGCTCCTGCTCTTCATCTGCATTCCCTTCGTCGCGCTGGCCGCCGCGGTGCCGCTGGCCTGGGGCCGCGGCATGAGCTGGCTCGATGTCGGCCTGATGGTGGGTATGTACTACCTGGGCTGCCACGGCATCACCATCGGCTTCCACCGGCACTTCACCCACGGCTCGTTCAAGGCCAACAGGCCGCTGAAGATCGCGCTGGCCATCGCCGGCTCGATGGCCGTCGAGGGCCCGATCGTGCGCTGGGTCGCCGACCACCGCAGGCACCACAAGTTCAGCGACGCGGAAGGCGACCCGCACAGCCCGTGGCGGTACGGCGAGACGCTGCCCGCGCTGATGAAGGGCCTGTGGTGGGCGCACATGGGCTGGCTCTTCGACGAGGAGCAGACCTCGCAGGGCAAATACGCCCCCGACCTGGTCAAGGACCCGGCGATCCGGCGGATCTCCCGCGACTTCTGGCTGTGGACGGTGATCTCCCTGATGCTGCCGCCGCTGGTGGGCGGCCTGGTCACGATGTCCTGGTACGGCGCCTTCACCGCGTTCTTCTGGGGGTCGCTCGTTCGGGTGGCCCTGCTGCACCATGTGACGTGGTCCATCAACTCCATCTGCCACGCGGTCGGCAAGCGCCCGTTCAAGTCGCGGGACCGCTCGGGCAACGTGTGGTGGCTCGCGGTGCTGTCCTGCGGCGAGTCGTGGCACAACCTCCACCACGCCGACCCCACCTCCGCCCGGCACGGCGTCCTGCGCGGCCAGGTCGACTCAAGCGCCCGCCTCATCCGCTGGTTCGAACTCGCCGGCTGGGCGACCGACGTGCGCTGGCCGTCCGCCGAACGGATCGCCGCCCGGCGTAAAGAAGGCATCAGTGAAGCGGCATGATTGAGCAGTGAGCGACGGCAGAGACGACAGGGCGACGACGACCCCCCCGGCCCCACCGGTCCCACCCGATCCGGCCGCCTCTGGCCAGGCCAGGCCTGACACCGCCCCCGCACCCGCCGTGCGCCGCGCTCGCCGGGTCCGTATGACCGGCAAGGAGCGCCGCGAGCAACTGCTCGACATCGGTCGGACGCTGATCGCGGAACGCGGCTTCGAGGGCACGTCGGTCGAGGAGATCGCCCACAAGGCCGGCGTGTCCAAGCCGGTGGTCTACGAGCACTTCGGCGGCAAGGAGGGCCTGTACGCCGTCGTGGTCGACCGGGAGATGCGCCGGCTGCTCGACATGGTCACCGGCGCCCTCACCGGCGGCCATCCGCGTGAACTCCTCGAACAGGCCGCCTTCGCGCTCCTCGACTACATCGAGCAGTACACCGACGGCTTCCGCATCCTGGTGCGCGACTCGCCTGTCGCCCAGTCCACCGGCACTTTCGCGTCGCTGATCAGCGACATCGCCACCCAGGTCGAGGACATCCTCGGCCACGAGTTCAAGCAGCGCGGCTTCGACCCCAAGCTCGCCCCGATGTACGCGCAGGCCCTGGTCGGCATGGTCGCGCTGACCGGCCAGTGGTGGCTGGACGCCCAGCGCCCCGACAAGTCCGAGGTGGCCGCCCACCTGGTCAACCTGTCCTGGAACGGCCTGTCCGGCCTCGAACCGCGCCCACGGCTGATCGGCCACCGCAAGAACTGACAGGTCCGCCCCCGGCCCGGACGGGCACGGGGGCGGACCTGCCGGTGCGGGGCCGGGCTCAGCCGGTGTTGCGCAGGCCCGCCGCCACGCCGTTGACCGTCAGCAGCAGCGCGCGGGACAGCAGCGGGTCGGGGGTCTCGCCGCGTGCGGCGGCTTCCCGCTGGCGGGCCAGCAGGGTGACCTGGAGGTAGGAGATCGGGTCGAGGTACTGGTCGCGGATGTGGAAGGTCTGCGCCAGGACCGGGCTGGCGGCGAGCAGCTCCGACTCGCCGGTCAGCCGCAACACCTCACGCACGGTCAGCTCGTGCTCGGCCTCGATCGTTTCGAAGACGTGCTTGAGCTCGTCGGGCACCAGGCTGTCGACGTAGTGGCGGGCGATCCGCAGGTCGGTCTTGGCCAGCGTCATCTCGACGTTGGACAGGAAGTTGCGGAAGAAGTGCCACTGCCCGTGCGCCTCCTCCAGGACCGAGTCAAGGCCCGCCTCGCGGGCCGCCTTCAGGCCCGTCCCGACGCCGAACCAGCCGGGGACGATCTGCCGGGACTGCGTCCAGCCGAAGACCCATGGGATGGCGCGCAGCCCGTCCAGGCCCGCCCCCGAGTCGGGGCGGCGCGACGGGCGCGAGCCCAGGTGCAGCTCGCCGAGCTGGTCGACGGGGGTGGAGGCGAAGAAGTACGGCGGCAGGTCGGGGTCCTCGACCAGCGTGCGGTAGGCGCCGTGGGCGGCCTCCGAGACGATGTCCATCGCCGCGTCCCAGCGGGCCAGCGCCTCGTCGGACTGCCGGGGCGCGGTGTGCAGGGCGGACGCCTGGAGCGTGGCGGCGACCGTCAGCTCCAGGTTCTCCCTGGCCAGCGACGGGATCAGATACTTGTCGGAGATGACCTCGCCCTGCTCGGTCACCTTGATCTCGCCCTCCAGAGTGCCCCACGGCTGGGCGAGGATCGCGGTGTGCGAGGGGCCGCCGCCGCGGCCGACGGTGCCGCCGCGGCCGTGGAAGAGCCGCAGCCGCACCCCGTGCCGGTGCGCCACGTCGCGCAGCCGGCGCTGGGCCCGGTGGATCTCCCACTGCGAGGTGGTGATGCCGCCGAACTTCGAGGAGTCGGAGTAGCCGAGCATCACCTCCTGCACATCGCCGCGCAGCGACACCAGCCGCCGGTAGGACGGGTCGGACAGCATCTCGTCCAGCAGCTTGTCGGCGATCTTCAGCTCGTCGGTGGTCTCCAGCAGCGGCACGATGCCGATCTTCGCGACCCCGGTGTGCAGGTCGATCAGCCCCGCCTCGCGGGCGAGCACGGCGGCGGCGAAGACGTCGTCGGAGCCCAGGCACATCGAGATGATGTACGACTCCACGACCTCCGGGCCGAAGCGCACGAAGGCCTCGCTGATGGTGTGGAAGACGCCGAGCGTCTTGGCGCCCGCCTCGTCCAGCGGCGCCGGGGTCGGCGCCAGCGGGCGGCGCGAGCGCAGCTCCTTGGCGAGCAGCTTGCGGCGGTAGTCGCGCGGCATGTCCGCGTACCGCCAGGACTCCTCGCCGAGCCGGTCGAAGAGCTGGCCCAGCGCGTGGTGGTGGGCCTCGGCGTGCTCGCGGACGTCCATCGTGGCCAGTTGCAGGCCGAAGGCCGACAGGGTGCGGATCGTCCGGTCCATCCGGCCGTCGGCGATCAGGCCGCCGCGGTGGGCGCGCAGCGAGTCCTGGATCTGCTGGAGGTCCTCCAGCAGGCCCGCGGTGCCCAGGTAGTCGCGGCCCGGGACGTGCGGGGTGCCGCCTGCCAGCCGCTCGCGGGTGTTGATCAGCTTCTGCCGGATGCAGGTGGCCTTGAGCCGGTAGGGCTCCTCGGCGTTGAGCCGCTTGTAGCGCGGGCTGATCTCGGGCAGCGCCACCAGGTCGGTGGCGAGCGAGTCGAGCAGCTCGCTGCTCGCGCCGGAGTTGCGGATCGAGTTGGACAGCGCGCCGCGCAGGAAGTCGACCAGCTCGAGCGCGTCGGTGATGCCGTGCTCGTGCTGGAGGATCAGCACGTCCCAGGTGACCTCGGGGGTCACATTGGGATTGCCGTCCCGGTCGCCGCCGATCCAGGTGCCGAAGGTCAGCGGGCGGGTCCCTGGCGGCAGCGGCACGCCGACCCGCTCCAGCTCGGCGGCCAGGTCCTCCAAAACGTCGCCGACCGCGACCGCGTGCAGCTCGTCGAGGTAGTAGATCGCGTTGCGCGCCTCGTCGGCGGGCTCGGGGCGTACCACCCGCAGCTCGTCGGTCTGCCACAGCAGGTCGATGTTCTCGGCCAGCCGCAGATCGGCGCGCCGCCGGTCGCCGGTGCTGCCCTCGCCGGCGCCGTGGCCGTCCTCCAGCAGCTCGGCGATCCGCCGCAGCTTGTTCAGCACCGAGCGGCGGGCCGCCTCGGTGGGGTGCGCGGTGAAGACCGGCCGCACGTTGAGATTGCGCACGGACTCGCGCACGTGCTCGGGGTCGCCGTCCTTGAGCAGGTCGGCGGTCTGGGCGAGCAGGCCGCCCTCGAGCGCCCGGCGGGCCCGCAGGTCCCGGCCGCGGTGCACCTGCTCGGTGACGTTCGCCAGGTGGAAGTAGGTGGAGAAGGCGCGGACCAGCTTCGCGGCGGTCTCCAGGTCGGTGTCGCCCAGAAGCGCGGCGGCGGCCTCGCCGTCGCTGCGGGTCAGGGCACGGACCTTCTCGACCAGGTCGAGCAGTTCCTGGCCCTCCTGCCGCACCAGGGTGCCGCCCAGCAGCTCCCCCAGGCGTCGGATGTCGGCACGCAGGGCGGTACTGCTGGCGGTACTGCTGTCCGGGGCGGTGTCGGCGCTGCTCACAGGTGCGGCTCCTTGTGCAGGGGAAGTGGACGGCGTACTCGCGGACCGCGCTGTCCGGCCGTTCAAGGATAGGTCGCGGCCCGTCCGGCGAGACGGCCAGCCCATCTGGCGGACAGCGCGGCGGCGCCGGGCGGCGCGGGGATGGACAGCGGGAGACCCGCCGGTGACGCTGCGGCACCCGGCCGGTATGCGGCCGGTGCACCGGTGCGGGCACCGCCTACGCTGGACGCCATGAGTACGACGGGGGCGCACGTACCGGATGACGGCGCCGGAGGAGGTGCGGCAGCCGCCATCGCGGCGGTGGTGCCGCCCCGTGCCGGCTGGTGGTGGTGGCAGCGGCGGCGCAGCTTCGTCCTGGACCTGGTGCTGGCCGCGGTCTCCGCAATCGAGTGCGCCTTCGAGGGTGCGACCTTCGCCGACCGCACCGGCATCCTGCCGAGCGCGGGGGCGCTGCTCGGGGTGTGCGTCGGCTCGGTCCTGGTGCTGCGGCGCCGCTGGCCGGTCACGGTGGTGCTGGTCGGCATCGCCATGACGCCGGCCCAGATGGGCTTCCTGCTGTCCCTGGTCGGCCTCTACACGCTGGCCGCCTCCGAGGTGCCGCGGCGGATCACCGCCGCGCTCGCCGGGATGAACGGCTTCGGCACCCTGCTAGTCGCCTTCCTCCAATTCCAGGACAATCTGCGCAACTCCGACGACGGCACCTCCATGGGGATGCCGCTGACGCTGATCGTCTCCGCCCTCATGGCGCTCGGCCTGACCGGTCCTCCGGTGCTGCTCGGCCTCTACGTACGCGCCAGGCGCCGGCTGGTGGAGAGCCTGCGGGAGCGCGCCGACGGACTGGAACGGGAACTGGAGCTGCTCGCGGAGAAGGCCGTCGAGCGGGCGGAGCGGGCCAGGGCGGAGGAGCGGACGCGCATCGCCCGCGACATGCACGACGTCGTCGCCCACCGGGTGAGCCTGATGGTCGTGCACGCCGCCGCGCTCAAGGCGGTCGCGCTCAAGGACCCGCAGAAGGCGTCGGCCAGCGCGGAACTGCTCGGCGACATGGGACGGCAGGCGCTCACCGAACTGCGCCAGATGCTGGGGGTCCTGCGGACGGCCGCCGCGCCCGTACAGGTCGCCGCCGTGCGGGCGGACGCGGTGCGGGCGGAGGCCGCGGCGGACGGTCCCAGCCTCGCGCGGCTCGCCGCGCTCATCGAGGAGTCGCAGGCGGCGGGAATGGGCGTCGAGTTGACCGTCGAGGGCGCGGAGCGGCCGTGCGGGGCGCGGATCGAGGCCACGGTCTACCGCGTCGTGCAGGAAGCGCTCACCAATGTGCACAAGCACGCGGCAGGCGCGAAGGCGGTCGTCCTGCTGGCCTACCGCGAGGCGGAGGTCGCGGTCCTCATCACCAACGGCCCCTCCGACGGCTCCGCGCAGGCCGCGCTGCCAAGCGGCGGCCACGGACTGCTCGGCATGAAGGAGCGGGTCACCGCGCATGGCGGCGGCTTCGCCGCGGGACCGACCGCGGACGGCGGCTTCCGCGTCTCGGCCATGGTGCCGTTGCGCAGCGCCTGACCCCGCGGGTGCGCCGAGGCGGGCGCGGTCCATGGCGGCGGCTTCCCGCGGCGACGGCGCGGTCCATGGCGGCGGCTTCGCTTCATGCGCGGGCTGCGGCTTCGTCAGTGGTGACGCCTCGTGCAGGGCTGCGGCTCCGTGCAGGGTGGCGCATCCGTGCAGGGTGACGGCGTCGTGCATGGCCGCGGCGACGGGCCGGAACTACTGCTCGTCGGGGGGCGGGGCGTGGCGGCCGGTGAGGGCGGCCAGTGTGGTGCGGACATGGGCGAGGTGGGAGCGGATCTCGTCACGGTGCTCCTCGTGGGTACGCAGCGCACGCTCGCTCTCGCGCCGGACGCGGTCCTCGTGCAGCCGTGCCTGCGCGAGCGTCGAGGAGGCGCGCTGCTCGGCCTCCTCCTGCTCGGTGCGCAGCGCCTCCTCGGCGGCGGCCCGCTCCTTGTGCGCCGCGTCGAGCTGCCGCTCCGCGTCGGCGAGGACATCGGCCAGCCGGCTGTCGACGCCGGCCTCGCGCTCGGCGAGTTCGTGTTCGAGGGTGTCGACGCGTTCCTGCCGCTCCTTGTCGGCCTCGGCCGTACTGCGGTCGACGTCCGCCTGCATGGCGTCGAGCGTCCGCTCGGCCTCGCCGCGTACGGCGTCCGCCTCGGCGCGGGCCTGGCCGAGGATTTCGGCGGCGTGGCCGCACGCCTGGTCGAGCGTCCGCTGGGCCTGGTCCTCGGCGGCGGCAAGCCGGGCTGAGGCGGCGGCACGGGCCTCGTCCTGGAGGGCGCGGCGGGCGGTCTCGGCGGCGTCCCTGGCGTACTGCGCCTCGGCCTCGGCGCGTTCCCGCACGGCCGCGGCCTCTTCCTCGACCAGCTGCATCAGCTCCTGGGCGCCGGGGCCGAGAGCCGCGAAGGTCTCCGGCGGGAGGGCGCCGACCTGTTCGCGCAGGGCGACGCATTCCGCGTCCATCTCATTGGCGAGGACGGTGAGCCGGGCGGCGCGTTCCCAGGCGGCGTCGCGGTCCTCCGACAGCTCTTCGAGGAAGCGGTCCACCTGGTCGGGGCGATAGCCGTGGGCGCGCCCGCGCGTCTGCTCGAAGCCTGTTGACGATGCGGTCGTGTTGCTGCTCATCCGTCTGCCCCTCTTCCCCGCTGGCGTACCGCTGGTGACCTCGCCGTTCCTTCGTCTCCATTTATGACTTATGACCGAATTGTACGAGCTACGACACTCCGACTGCTCTCCTACCCGGAAAACGCCGGAGGGGGGGGGGGGGGGGGGGGGGGGGGGGGGGGGGGGGGGGGGGGGGGGGGGGGGGGGGGGGGGGGGGGGGGGGGNCCCCCCCCCCCCCCCCCCCCCCCCCCCCCCCCCCCCCCCCCCCCCCCCCGCGGCCTGCCGCGGTGAACCGTCCGCCTGTTACAGCAGCCCGTCCCACATCTGCTCTATCAGCACCGACCACCAGTTGTCGGGCGATGCGATCGCCGCCGGGTCCTGGGCGGCCAGCTGCGCCTGGAAGTCCACCGTCCAGTGCCCCGCCTGCTCGGGCGTGAGCCCGATCCGCAGCCGCCACATCCGGCCCAGCAGCGCCAGGCTGCGGGCGAATTCGGGCAGGCTGGAGTTCACGAACTGCGGCGCCGCGGGAGGCGAACCCGCGGGTCCCCCCTCCAGCGGCAGCGCCACAATGTGCGCGGTGCCGTACTGCACGCACAGCTGACGGCCGAAGTCGTTGCCCATCACCAGGTACGAGCCCGCGTCCGCGGCCGGCTGCACACCGCGGGAGGCGGCCAGCTCCGCCAGCGTCGGCACCGGCTGGCCGGGCTGGGCCTGTGCCCAGAAGAACGGCCCGAAGTCCACCGGCAGTCCGGCCCACACCAGGGTCTGCGCCACGATGTCGGGCACCCCCTGCCGGGAGACGGCCCGCTGGTCGAACCGGAAGATCCCGGGCGGCCCGAAGGCGCCCGCCAGTTCCTGCCCGATGACGTCCAGACCGACCGGCGGCACCCGCAGCACGGTGTGCGGGTCGGGCATCGGCACCCGCTGCGGCTGCGGGCGGGCGGGGGCGCCCGCCACCTGGTGCAGTTCGCCCTGGTGCGTCAGCAGGTGCTGTACGCCCTGCCGGCGGCTCGCGTGGTCCCTGCCGTAGGGGGCGGTGTGGCTGATCCGCACCTGCGGCCAGGTCTCCCGGATCATCCGGGTGCAGTAACCGCCGGGCAGGTCGCAGGACTCCAGCTCCGTGTGCAGTTCGAGCACCTGCTCCGGGCGCACCCCGGCCGACCGCAGTTCGTGCAGGATCTGCCACTCGGGATGCGGGGTGCCGGGCGCCGACCGGCGGATCAGCTGCTGCTCGCTGCCGTCCTGGCCGCGGTAGCGCAGCACCGCCATGTAGCCGGGTCCCACGGTCGGCACACCGGCGGGCGGCTGCGGATAGCCGTACGCGGGTGCGGGCGGCGGCGCGGCCGGTCCCGCACCGGCGAAGGGCCCGGGCGGCGGGGGCGGCGGTGTGCCGCCCAGAGCCGGCCCGGTGACCGCGGGTCCGGCGAGCATGGTGGCGGCGTAGTGCGGGTCGCTGTTCGGCGGCGGCGGCGGACCCGCGTACGAGGTGATCTACCTGCTGGAGGCGCCGCCCGCCGCGATCCCGCCGCTGCGCGCCCGGCTCGACGCGCTCGGCGACTCCCTGGTCGTGGTCGGCGGCGACGGCCTGTGGAACGTCCATGTGCACGTCGACGACGTGGGCGCCGCCATCGAGGCGGGCATCGAGGCCGGCCGGCCGTACCGCATCCGCGTCACGCACTTCGGCGAGCAGGTCCGCAGCACCGCGGGGCGCCACGAGCGGGCCGTCGTGGCGCTGGTGCGCGGCGACGGCATGGCCGAACTGTGCGCGCAGGCCGGGGCCGTGGTGGTCGCCGTACGCCCCGGGGACCCGCCCGCCAGCGGTGAGATCGCCGCCGCGATCCGCGCGGCGCACGCCCGCGAGGTGATACTGCTGCCGAACGACAGCGACCTGCGGCCCGCGGCCGGCGCCGCCGTCGAGCAGGCCCGCGCGGACGGCGTGCGCGTCGCCCTGATCCCCACCCGCTCCGCGGTCCAGGGCATCGCCGCGCTCGCCGTCCACGAGCCGTCCCGCCGTTTCGACGAGGACGTCGTCGCGATGACGTCCGCGGCCGGCGCGACCCGCTACGCGGAACTCGCCGTCGCCGAGCGCGAGTCGTGGACCATGGCGGGCGTCTGCCAGGCCGGCGACGTCCTCGGCCTGATCGACGGCGACGTCGCCGTGATCGGCCCGGGCGTCGTGGACACCGCTGTCCGCGTCCTGGACCGGATGCTCGCGGCCGGCGGCGAGATGGTCACCCTCGTGCTGGGCGCCACCGCGCCCGCGGGCCTCGCCGCCCGCCTGGAGTCCCACGTCCGCGACACCCACATGGCGGTGGACACCGTGACGTACGAGGGCGGGCAGGCGTCGTGCCCGCTGCTGATCGGCGTCGAGTAGCGGCGGGCGGCGCGGGGGAGCCGCCGGTTTGTCAGGGGGGTGCGCCAAGATGGTGGTGATGACTGGCAACCCGTTGGACGAACCGCTGCGCAAGCTCGTCGGCGACCGCACCGCCAAGGTGCTCGGCGAGCATCTCGGCCTGCACACCACAGGGGACCTGCTGCACCACTACCCGCGGCGGTATGCCGAGCGCGGGGAGCTGACACGGCTGGCCGACCTGCCGGTGGACGAGTACGTGACCGTGGTGGCGCAGATCTCCAAGGCGGACAAGCGGACGTACGGCGGCGGGTCCGGCGTACGGCTCGAAGTCGTGGTCAGCGACGGCAGCGGGTCGCTGACGCTGGTGTTCTTCAGCAAGGCCGCCCACGCGCACGCGCACCGGCTGATCCCCGGTCGGCGGGGGATGTTCTCCGGGAAGGTGTCGGTCTTCAACCGGACGCGGCAGCTCGCGCACCCCGACTACCAGCTGCTGGACGCGGACGAGGGCGAGGCGGAGGTCGACGCCTTCGCGAACCGGCTGATCCCGCTGTATCCGGCGTGCAAGCAGATCACCTCGTGGAAGATCGCGCAGGCCGTCGAGACCGCGCTCAACTCGCTGGCCGGCACCGGCTGGGCGGGCGTCGGCGAGCCGCTGCCCGCCCAGCTGCGCGAGACCCGCGGTCTCGCCCCGCTGCCCGAGGCGCTGGAGAAGGTGCACCGGCCGCGTACGAAGGCCGACATCGCCGCGGCCAGGGACCGGCTGCGCTGGGACGAGGCGTTCGTGCTCCAGGTCGCGCTGGCGCGCCGCCGGGCCGCGGAGTCGGCGCTGCCCGCGGTGCCCCGCCGGCCGGCCGCCGACGGGCTGCTCGCGGCCTTCGACGCGAAGCTGCCGTTCACGCTCACCGAGGGCCAGCGCAGCGTGTCAGCCGAGGTCTTCGCGGACCTGGCCACCGACCACCCGATGCACCGGCTGCTCCAGGGCGAGGTCGGCTCGGGCAAGACCCTGGTGGCGCTGCGGGCGATGCTCGGCGTGGTGGACGCGGGCGGGCAGGCGGCGATGCTGGCGCCGACCGAGGTGCTGGCGCAGCAGCACCACCGCTCGATCACCGAGATGATGGGCGGCCTCGCGGAGTCCGCGGGAATGCTCGGCGGGTCCGAGCTGGGCACGAAGGTGGTGCTGCTGACCGGTTCGATGGGCACTCCCGCCCGCCGGCAGGCGCTGCTGGACCTGGTGACGGGCGAGGCCGGGATCGTGGTGGGCACCCACGCGCTGATCGAGGACAAGGTCAAATTCCGCGACCTGGGGCTCGTCGTGGTCGACGAGCAGCACCGCTTCGGGGTCGAGCAGCGCGACGCGCTGCGGGCCAAGGCGCCGCAGCCGCCGCATCTGCTGGTGATGACCGCCACCCCGATCCCGCGGACGGTGGCGATGACGGTCTTCGGCGACCTGGAGACCTCGGTGCTCGACCAGCTGCCGGCCGGGCGCTCGCCGATCGCGACCCATGTCGTACCGGCGGCGGAGAAGCCGCACTTCCTCAGCCGGGCCTGGGAGCGGGTGCGCGAGGAGGCCGAGGGCGGGCACCAGGCGTATGTGGTGTGCCCGCGGATCGGCGACGACGAGGACGGCGGGGCCGCGGCGAAGAAGGCCGACGACGCCGAGCGCAGGCCGCCGCTCGCCGTGCTGGAGGTCGCCGAGCAGATCGCCGCGGGACCGCTGCGCGGCCTGCGGGTCGAGGTGCTGCACGGGCGGATGGCGCCGGACGCCAAGGACGACGTGATGCGGCGCTTCGCGGCCGGCGAGGTCGACGTGCTGGTGGCGACCACGGTGATCGAGGTCGGGGTGAACGTGCCGAATGCCACCGCCATGGTGATCATGGACGCGGACCGCTTCGGCGTCTCGCAGCTGCACCAGTTGCGCGGCCGGGTCGGCCGGGGGTCAGCGCCCGGCCTGTGCCTGCTGGTCTCCGAGGCGCCCGAGGCGAGCCCGGCGCGCGGCCGGCTCGACGCGGTGGCCGCCACCCTGGACGGCTTCGAGCTGTCCGAGATCGACCTCCAGCAGCGCCGCGAGGGCGATGTGCTGGGCCAGGCGCAGTCCGGGTCCCGCTCGTCGCTGCGGATGCTGACGGTCATCGAGGACCGGGACGTGATCGAGCAGGCCAGGCAGGAGGCCGTCGAGGTGGTCGCGGCCGACCCGGAGCTGACCGGCCACCCCGACCTGCGCAGCGCGCTCGACAGCCTGCTGGACGCCGACCGCGAGCAGTATCTCGACAAGGGCTGACCGGCCGGGCCGGATAGGGTGCGGAGGGTGAGCAGCACATGACGCGCGTGATCGCCGGAGCGGCCGGCGGCCGGCGCCTTGCCGTACCCCCGGGCACCGGCACCCGGCCCACCTCGGACCGGGCCAAGGAAGGCCTCTTCTCGACCCTGCTGTCGCTGCGCGGCACCCTGGCCGGGGCGAGGGTCATGGACCTCTACGGCGGTTCCGGCGCGGTCGGGCTGGAAGCGCTGTCGCGGGGCGCCGCCCATGTGCTGCTGGCCGAGGCCGACCCGCTCGCGGCCCGTACGATCCGCGAGAACGCCGCGGCGATCGGCCTGCCGGGCGCCGAGGTGCGGGCCGGGAAGGCCGAGAAGGTGGTGGCGGGACCACCGCCCGCGGAGCCGTACGACGTGGTCTTCCTCGACCCGCCCTACGACGTCGCCTGCGACGCTCTGCGGGAGATTCTGCTCACACTCCTGGCCGGTGGCTGGCTCGCGGCCGACACACTGGTCACCGTGGAACGCAGGACCCGGGGCGGTGACTTCGACTGGCCGGCCGGCTTCGAGGGGCTGCGCTCCCGGCGGTACGGCGAGGCGACACTTTGGTACGGTCGCGCCGCCCAAGTTACCGCAGGGTCATGAGCCCGCGGAGCAGCCGGAAGCCCGTCGCGGGCCCCGGCGTCCGACGTACCGGTAACGCCCGTTCGCAGAGCGAGGAGCCAGTCATGCGCCGCGCAGTCTGTCCCGGGTCCTTCGACCCGGTCACCAACGGACACCTCGACATCATCGCCCGCGCCTCCCGGCTGTACGACGTCGTGCACGTCGCGGTGATGATCAACCAGTCCAAGAAGGGTCTGTTCGACGTCGACGAGCGGATCGCGCTCATCGAACAGGTCACCTCCGAGCTCGGCAATGTGCAGGTGGAGTCCTTCCACGGCCTTCTGGTGGACTTCTGCAAGCAGCGCGACATCCCGGCCATCGTCAAGGGCCTGCGGGCGGTCAGCGACTTCGACTACGAGTTGCAGATGGCCCAGATGAACATCGGGCTTTCCGGCGTGGAGACGCTGTTCGTGCCCACCAACCCCGCCTACAGCTTCCTGTCCTCCAGCCTTGTGAAAGAAGTCGCCCAATGGGGCGGCGACATCTCGCACTTGGTGCCCGCCCCGGTCCTCCAGGCGCTGAACACCAAGCTGCGGCAGCGCTAGAGTCTTGGACGTGGACGTCCAGAAGAAGCTCGATGAGATCGCGGCCGCGCTGACGAACGCCCGGTCGATGCCGATGTCGGCCTCCTGCGTGGTGAACCGGGCCGAGCTGCTTGCCATGCTCGACGAGGTGTCCGCCGCGCTGCCCGACTCCCTCGCCCAGGCCGAGGGTCTGCTCGGCGACCGCGAGCAGATGGTCGAACAGGCCAGGGCCGAGGCCCAGCGGATCATCGAGTCGGCGCACGCCGAACGCGGCTCGCTGGTCTCCGACACGAACATCGCCCGGCAGTCCAAGGACGAGGCCGACCGGATCGTCGCCGAGGCCCGCCGCGAGGCCGACGAGATCCGCGCCGAGGCCGACGACTACGTCGACAGCAAGCTCGCCAACTTCGAGGTGGTCCTCACCAAGACCATCGGCTCGGTCGACCGCGGCCGCGAGAAGCTGCTCGGCCGCCACCCCGACTTCGACGAGCAGGGCTTCCCGGCCGAGGACGACCCGGACGCCCCCGAGCGCAGCGCCGACCCCGAGACGCTGCGCCGCCGCGCCGACGACTACGTCGACACCAAGCTCGGCGCCTTCGAGGCGGTGCTTACCAAGACCCTGGAGGCGGTCGGCCGCGGCCGGCTCAAGCTCACCGGGCACAACCCGATCGACGACCTGGCCGCGCAGATCGCCGCCGCGGACGGCACCGACGGCGACCTGCAGCAGATCCACCGCCAGTCCGACGCCGACTACCTGGCGGGCCTCGCGGCCCCCGCGCCCGAGCAGGCCGACCTGGCGCAGTACGGCTACGACCCGCAGCCGGCCGTCGGCGAGCCCCGGCAGGACCCCGGCTACGGCTACCAGCAGCAGGAGACGTACCAGCAGCAGGGCTACGGCCAGGAGTCCGGCGACGGCTACCAGCAGCAGGAGTACGCCCAGCAGGCCGGCTACGCGGACCCGTACGCCCCGCAGCCGGGCTACGGCCAGGACGCCGGCTACGACTACGGCCGGCAGCAGGGCTACGAGCAGCAGCCCGGCTACGACCAGCAGCAGTACCCGCCGCAGCTCCCGTACCAGCAGCAGGGGCAGCAGCAGGGACAGCAGTACGCGCAGCCGGCCGCCGCGCTGGACGAGACCAGCTTCTTCGACACCGGGATGATCGACCTCAACCGGCTGCGGGAGCTGGAGCAGGGCCGCTGACCGGTCCGCGCCGCCGGCCCCCGTACTGGTCCGTTTGGGCGGGGGCGGCGCGTCCAGTATCCTGTCACTTCCAGCCGTGTGAATCGCCGGCGCTTCTGCCTGCCCGCCCGCAAGGGACGCGCAGGCCGTGAACCGAGGAAAGCAGGAGCCCTGAACACCCGCCTTGACCACCGCAACCCGCTCGTGTTCGACACACACGAGCTGGGCAGGCGTCCGGGCGCGATGAGGAAGGTCTCCCGCTCGGTGCCGGCCCCCGACGACCTCGGCATCATCGATGTCATCGGGGTGCCCAAGGGCGCCACCGTCGAGCTGGACCTCCGCCTGGAGTCGGTCATGGAGGGTGTGCTGGTCACCGGCACCGCCCATGCGCCGGTCACGGGGGAGTGCGTAAGGTGTCTGGAGCCCGTCGAGCGCGAGCTGGACGCGGACTTCCAGGAGATGTTCTCCTACCCCGACGCCGACACCCGGACCGCCCGCAGGGACGAAGCCGGTGACGACGCCGAGGACGAGGACGCGTTCGAACTCGAGGACGATCTCTTCGACCTCGAACCGGTGCTGCGAGACGCGGTGGTGCTCGCACTGCCGATGCAGCCGGTGTGCCAGGACGACTGCGCGGGCCTGTGCTCCACCTGTGGAGCTCGGCTCGCCGACGACCCGGACCACCACCACGCGGTCACCGACATCCGGTGGGCGGCCCTGCAGGATCTCACCGTGGATCCGAAGACCCAGCAGAACGGTGCCGGAAACGGCTCCGACGACGATCAGGAGAAGTAGCCGTGGCTGTTCCCAAGCGGAAGATGTCGCGCAGCAACACGCGCCACCGCCGTTCGCAGTGGAAGGCTGCGCCCGTGAGCCTGGTGGCGTGCGAGCGCTGCCACGAGCCGAAGCTGCAGCACATCGCGTGCCCCAGCTGCGGCACGTACAACCGCCGTCAGGTAATCGACGTCTGATCGGCAGGTGACAGGCTTCATGTCAGACGCCTCAGCGCCGAAGCAGGCCGCGACGGACGCCGCGACGGAAACAGCCTCGTCCCACACGCTTCTGGAAGGGCGGCTCGGGTATCACCTTGAGCCCGCCCTTCTGGTGCGTGCGCTCACCCACCGCTCGTACGCGTACGAGAACGGCGGGCTGCCCACCAACGAGCGGCTGGAATTCCTCGGGGACTCCGTGCTCGGCCTGGTGGTCACCGACACCCTTTACCGCACCCACCCCGACCTGCCCGAGGGCCAACTGGCCAAGCTGCGGGCCGCGGTGGTCAACTCGCGAGCCCTCGCGGGCGTCAGCCGGGGCCTCGACCTCGGCGCGTTCATCAGCCTGGGCCGCGGCGAAGAGGGCACCGGCGGGCGGGACAAGGCCTCGATCCTCGCGGACACCCTCGAAGCGGTGATCGGTGCCGTCTATCTCGACCAGGGTCTCGACGCGGCGTCCGAGCTGGTCCACCGGCTCTTCGACCCGCTCATCGAGGAGTCCTCCAACCTCGGTGCCGGCCTGGACTGGAAGACCAGCCTCCAGGAGCTCACCGCGAGCGAGAGCCTGGGTGTACCGGAGTACGTCGTCTCCGAGTCGGGCCCCGATCACGAGAAGACCTTCACGGCTGCCGCCCGCGTCGGTGGTGTCGAGTACGGCACCGGCACCGGCCGCAGCAAGAAGGAAGCGGAGCAGCAGGCGGCTGAGGCCGCCTGGCGCTCCATCCGCAAGACCTCCGCCGCCGCGAGCTGACCCCTCCGGGGGGCGCGCGCGTTCCGGCGGTCCCCCTCCGGCAGGGGGGTGCCGCACCAGGGGTGCGGGGAACTGCGCGAGCAGCCCACTACCGGCCGGTGGTCCGGATCGAACCGATCCGCCCCTCCGGTCCGGTGACGACCCGCACGCGGTCGGTGGGCTGACCGCGCAGGGCCCGCGCCCCTGGGGCAGCGGCGGCCCGTCGCACGACGGCGGTGGGGTGGGCCGGCCGCGCAGCTCGCCGCCCCCTGGCGGGGCACCCCCCGGCAGGGGAACCGCCCGGCCGGTCACCCTCCGCGGCAGGGGCGCCGCACAGACACCCGCACCCCCCTGGAAGGGATTGGCATGCCCGAACTCCCAGAAGTGGAAGTCGTGCGCCGCGGTCTCGACCGCTGGGCGGCGGGCCGCACCGTCGCGTCGGTGAGCGTCCTGCACCCCCGCGCCGTCAGGCGCCACATGGCCGGGGCCGAGGATTTCACCGTCCGCCTGACCGGCCAGAAGCTCGGCACGCCCCACCGCAGGGGCAAATACCTGTGGCTGCCGGTCACGCAGGAGGCAGCCCTGCTCGCCCACCTCGGCATGAGCGGCCAGTTCCTGGTCCGCCCCGCCTCGGCACCGTACGAAACCCACCTGCGGGTCCGCTTCACCTTCGCCGACGGCGACGGCACGGACCTGCGGTTCGTGGACCAGCGCACCTTCGGCGGGCTGTCGCTCCAGGACACCGTCCCCGGCGACCCCGAGAGCCTGCCGCAGCCGCTCACCCACATCGCGCGCGACCCGCTGGACCCGGCATTCGACGAGGACGCCTTCCACGCGGCCCTGCGCCGCAAGCGCACCACCATCAAGCGGGCGCTGCTCGACCAGAGCCTGGTCAGCGGGGTCGGCAACATCTACGCCGACGAGGCGCTGTGGCGTACCAAGCTGCACTACGAGCGCCCGACCGCCGGCCTGACCCGCCCCCTGACCGCGGAGCTGATCCTGCACATCCGCGAGGTGATGGGCGACGCGCTGGCCGCCGGCGGCACCAGCTTCGACAGCATGTACGTCAACGTGAACGGCGAGTCCGGCTATTTCGACCGCTCGCTGGACGCGTACGGCCGGGAGGACCGGCCCTGCCGCCGCTGCGGCACGCCGATCCGCCGCCGGGCGTGGATGAACAGGTCGAGCTACTTCTGCCCGCGCTGCCAGCCCGCGCCGCGCGCCTCGTCATAGGCCCGCTGGGCGGCGAGCACGTCCGGCATCCGCTCCTCGACCAGCTCGATCAGGGCGAGCAGGCGGTCCGCGGTCTGCGCGCCGAGCGGGGTGAGGCGGTATTCGACGTGCGGCGGATTCGTCGGCCGGGCATCCCTGACGACCAGCCCGTCGCGTTCCAGCGCGTGCAGCGTCTGGGAGAGCATCTTCTCGCTGACCCCGTCGACCCGGCGCCGCAGTTCGTTGAACCGCAGCGTGTCCTCGCGCAGCGCCCCCAGTGTGAGGCTGCCCCAGCGCCCGGTGACGTGCGCCAGGGTGAAGCGTGACGGGCAGTCCCGCGCGAAGACGTCGAAGGCCGCGCCGTCCCCGGCTTCGCCGCGCACCCCCGCGCCCTGCTCGATCGTCTCGGCCATGACCCCAGGGTACCGGCCGCGGTGCTGCCCAGCGGGTTGCGCTTTCCTTTGGTCAGCGCATCAGAAGCCGAAGTCCTGGGTCCACCACGGGCCGCCGCTGCCGAAGTGGATGCCGACGCCGAGGGTCGTGTAGTCGCAGTTGAGGATGTTCGCCCGGTGGCCGGGGCTGTTCATCCAGGCGGTCATCACCGCCTGGGCGGTGGCCTGGCCGCGGGCTATGTTCTCGCCGCCCAGGTTGCCGATGCCGCGGGCCTTGGCCCGGTCCCAGGGGGTGTGGCCGTCGGGGTCGGTGTGGTCGAAGAAGCCGCGGGCCGCCATGTCGTCGCTGAACGCCTGGGCCAGCCCGTCCAGCGGGGAACTGGCGGTGAGCGGCTTGCAGCCTGCGGTGGCCCGCTCGTCGTTCACCAGCGACAGGATCGCCGCCCGGGCGGCGGAAAGCGTGTCGCTGCTCGGGCTCGCGGCGGGCTTTTTGACGGCCGGCGTGGTCCGTACCGGGGTGGTGGGCGCGCTGGTGGTACGGGTCGGCGTCGCCGTCGGGCTCGCGGGCGGCCGGGTGGCGGTCGGCGCGGCCGAGGCGGTGGGCGCGGCGGGCTTCGCCGGGGACGCCGAGGGCGTGCCCGACGCCGATGAGCCGGGCGAGCCGGGTATCGCGGTGGTCGTACCGCCCTGCGGCGAGGGCTGGTCGCTGCCGGTCCGCGACGGGTCCGCGGGGCCGTCGGCCTGGGCGCTGCCCCGGCCGTCGCCGTCCTGGTCGAGCCCGCCGGTGACGCCGGACAGCAGCCCGGACGACGCGGCGACCGCGCCGACCGCCATCACGGCGGACGTGGCCAGCAGCCCGGTGCGCACCGGGTGGTGCTTGCGCCGCCCGCGATGCCCGTGCGGGCCGGGCTGCGGCGCGGCCGGCTGCGCCTGGCGGCTGTGTCGGCCCATCGAGTGCGCTCCTCAATGCTTCACGGTGCTTCACCCGTTCGGGTGAAGTCCTGCTGGGGGGCGACTGTAGCGAATCACGCCCGCCGGTGCGGTGGTCCGGTCCTCACGGGTACCCCGCGGACCGGATAACGTGCCCGCATGAACGAAAATGTCCGGCTCACCGCGTGGGTGCGCGGCCGGGTGCAGGGCGTCGGCTTCCGGTGGTGGACCCGGGCCACCGCGCTGGGGATCGGCGGCCTGCGCGGCTACGCGGGCAACCTCGGCGACGGCCGGGTGCAGGTGGTGGCCGAGGGCGCCCGCGAGCGGTGCGAGCAACTGCTCGACTGGCTCCGGCACGGCGACACGCCCGGCCGCGCCGACGGGGTCACCGAGATCTGGTCCGAGCCGCGCGGCGGCTACGACGGGTTCGAGATCCGCTGACCCGCGCACGAAACGTGCGCCCGTCGCGGCGGGTGATCGCCCGGGTGGCGGAGCTTTTACGATTCGATGGGGACGACCGGTTGCCATACGACGGATGTCGTGTCAGGCTGCCCCCATCGAGAATGATCTCGACGCCACGCGGGCAGCCCGCGGCGCCTTTTGCGCCGTGTTTTCTGAGGCGGACCCGACGACTGGGCTGTGATCGTGTTGACCGTCCACTTATTTGGTGAGACGCTGGAAGCCCCGCGCATCGTGACTCCAGGAAATGTTTCAGCGGCGGTCACATCATCCACCCCGCGCGGGTGCGTACCCCTCACCCACGACCCAAACCGCTCTCGGTCGGTCACTCAGCGTGGAGGACCATCTATCATGGCAAAGGCGCTTCTCGGTTACGTCGGCGGTCCCGACCCGCGACTCCTCGCCGAGATGCGAAGGCTGCAGCAGCGTGTTCAGGACCTGGAATCCGAGCTGATCAGGATGCAGGCCCAGAACGACGCGCTGACTGTCGCGTCGCACGAAGAGTCGCTGCTCAGCATCGACATCGCTCACGCGGAGCCCGTACTCGCCTGATCCGCCGCTGTCGCCGGATCCCGTGTGCAGGAAGCCGCCTGGGCTGTGCCGCAGCTCACAGGCTGATTTCGCAGAACCGCAGAAACCGCAAGGGACGCTTCGGCGTCCCTTCGTCGTGGCGCCCTCCCCCTCCAGACCGGCCCCTTGCCGCTCCTACGTCTGGTGTGCCCTGCACATTCCCTGGTGAAACCGCAGGCGGCTAGTAGAGTCGGCGGGCGTGCATCTCAAGAGCCTCACGCTGCGCGGCTTCAAGTCCTTCGCCTCGGCGACGACGCTGCGCTTCGAACCCGGAATCACCTGCGTCGTCGGCCCCAACGGATCGGGCAAATCCAATGTGGTCGACGCGCTGTCCTGGGTCATGGGCGAACAGGGCGCCAAGTCGCTGCGCGGCGGCAAGATGGAGGACGTCATCTTCGCCGGCACCACCGGGCGGCCCCCGCTGGGCCGCGCCGAGGTGTCGCTGACCATCGACAACAGCGACGGCGTGCTGCCCATCGAGTACGCCGAGGTCACCATCACGCGGATCATGTTCCGCAACGGCGGCAGCGAGTACCAGATCAACGGCGACACCTGCCGGCTGCTGGACATCCAGGAGCTGCTCTCCGACTCCGGCATCGGCCGCGAGATGCACGTCATCGTCGGCCAGGGCCAGCTGGACTCGGTGCTGCACGCCGACCCGATGGGACGCCGCGCCTTCATCGAGGAGGCGGCCGGC
This sequence comes from Streptomyces sp. IBSBF 2435, assembly GCF_036815005.1. Lineage (NCBI taxonomy): Bacteria > Bacillati > Actinomycetota > Actinomycetes > Kitasatosporales > Streptomycetaceae > Streptomyces > Streptomyces sp. IBSBF 2435. The sequence continues at coordinate 28,040 of NZ_JAJSYW010000018.1, forward strand.
GTGCTCAAGCACCGCAAGCGCAAGGAGAAGGCGCTGCGGAAGCTGGACGCGATGCAGGCCAACCTCGCCCGGGTCACCGACCTCACCGGCGAACTGCGCCGCCAGCTCAAACCGCTCGGCCGGCAGGCCCAGGTCGCCCGCAGGGCCGCCGTCATCCAGGCCGACCTGCGGGACGCCCGGCTGCGGCTGCTCGCCGACGACCTGGTCACCCTGCGTGACGCACTGCGGGCCGAAGTCGCGGACGAGGCCGCGCTCAAGGAGCGCAAGGACGCCGTCGAGGCGGAGCTCGCCGACGCCGTCCGGCACGAGGCCCGCCTTGAGGAGCAGGTGCGCGCCCTGACCCCGCGGCTCAACGAGGCCCAGGCCACCTGGTACGCGCTGTCGCAGCTGACCGAACGGGTCCGCGGCACCATCGGCCTGGCCGAGCAGCGGCACCGGCACGCCACGGGCCAGCCCGCGGAGGAGCGGCGCGGCCGCGACCCCGAGGACATGGAGCGCGAGGCCGCCCGCATCCGCGAGCAGGAGGCCGAGCTGACGGAGGCTCTGGACGCCGCGCAGCGCGCCCTGGACGACACCGTCGGCCACCGGGCGCGGCTGGAGCACCGGCTCGCCGAGGAGGAGGGCAGGCTGCGCAGCGCCGCCCGCGCCATCGCCGACCGCCGCGAGGGCCTGGCCCGGCTCAGCGGCCAGGTCAACGCGGCCCGCTCCAAAACCGCTTCCGCCGAGGCCGAGATCGGCCGGCTCACCGCCGCTCGCGACGAGGCCCGCGACCGCGCGGAATCCGCCCAGGCCGAGTACGAGGAGCTGCGCGCCGAGGTCGAGGGACTCGACGCCGACGACTCCGAGCTGGAGGCGCGCTTCGAGGCCGCCCGCGCCGAGCAGGCCGCCGCCGACGAGGACTTCACCGCCGCCCGGGAGGCCGCGACCGCCGCCGAGCGCCGCAGGGCGGCCGTCGCCGCCCGCCGTGACGCGCTGGCCCCGGCGCTGCGCCGCAAGGACGGCAGCGGCGCGCTGCTGGCCGGCGGCGACGGGGCGGGCGGTCCGCTCGCCGGGGTGCTCGGCCCGGCCGCCACCTTGCTGCGGGTCGCCCCAGGCTACGAGGTCCCGGTCGCCGCGGCCCTCGGCGCCTCCGCCGACGCGGTCGCCGTCAGCGGACTGTCGGCGGCGGCCGACGCCCTGCGCCTGCTGCGCAAGGAGGACGCCGGACGCGCGGCACTCCTGCTCGGCGGAACGCCCGACCCGGACGTACGCGCCGCCGCGGCGCCGCTCCCGGCCGGCGCGCGCCGTGCCGTGGACCTGGTGAGCGCGAGCGGCGAGCTGACGGCCGCGGTCGGGCTGCTGCTGCGGGCGGTGGTGGTCGTGGACTCGCTGGAGGACGCCGAGGCGCTCGTGACCGCGCACCCGGACCTGACCGCGGTGACCGCGGAGGGCGACGTGCTGGCCGCGCACACCGCGGTCGGCGGCAGCGCGAAGGCGCCCAGCCTGCTGGAGGTGCAGGCCCAGGTGGACGAGGCGACCGCCGAGCTGGCCCGCCTCGAAGAGCAGTGCGCGGAGCTGGCGGACCGCCAGCGGCGCGCCAGGGAGCGGCGTTCGGCCGCGGCCGGCACGGTGGACGAACTGGGGCAGCGTCGCAGGGCCGCGGAGAAGGCCAAGTCGTCGGTCGCCCAGCAGCTGGGCAGGTTCGGCGGCCAGGCCCGCGCCGCGGCCGGCGAGGCGGACCGCGCCGCCACTGCGGTCGGCCGCAGCCAGGAGTCGCTCGCCGCGGCCCGCGAGGAGTTCGAGGAGCTGTCCTACCGGCTGAGCGAGGCCCAGGAGGAGCCGGGCGAGGAGGAGCCCGACACCTCGGTACGCGACCGGCTCGCCGCGGACGGCGCCAACGCCCGGCAGACCGAGATGGAGGCGCGGCTCCAGCTGCGTACCCACGAGGAGCGCGTCAAGGGGCTGGCGGGCCGAGCCGACGGCCTGGACCGGGCCGCCCGCGCCGAGCGCGAGACCAGGGTGCGGGCCGAGCGGCGCAGGCTCCGGCTCGCGTACGAGGCGTCGGTGGCCGCCGCAGTGTGCGACGGCGCCCGCGGCCTGCTGGACTGTGTCCAGGTGTCGCTGGCCCGGGCGGAGGCCGAACGCGCCGCCGCCGAGCAGGCCAGGGCCGAGCGCGAGGCGGAGCTGGGCCAGGAGCGCCGCCGCGGCAGGGAGCTGAAGGGCGAACTGGACCGGCTCACCGGCGACGTCCACAAGGGTGAGGTGCTGGGCGCCGAGAAGCGGCTGCGGATCGAGCAGCTGGAGTCCAGGGCGCTGGAGGAGCACGGCATGGAGCCGGCCGGGCTGGTCGCCGAGTACGGCCCGGACCAGCTCGTGCCGCCGTCACTGCCGGCCGAGGGGGAGATCCTGCCCGAGGACCCGGAGGACCCGCGCAACATGCCGCGCCCCTACGTCCGCCCGGAGCAGGAGAAGCGGCTCAAGGCGGCGGAGAAGGCGTACGCGCAGCTCGGCAAGGTCAACCCGCTGGCCCTTGAGGAGTTCGCGGCCTTGGAGGAGCGGCACAAGTTCCTCACCGAGCAGCTGGAGGACCTGCGCAGGACCAGGGCCGATCTGCTCCAGGTGATCAAGGACGTCGACGAGCGGGTCGAGCAGGTCTTCACCGCCGCCTTCCACGACACCGCCCGCCAGTTCGAGGGTGTCTTTTCCCGTCTTTTCCCTGGTGGCGAGGGGCGGCTGCTGCTCACCGACCCCGACAACATGCTCACTACAGGTGTCGAGGTTGAGGCACGGCCGCCTGGGAAGAAGGTGAAGCGGTTGTCGCTCCTGTCGGGCGGTGAGCGCTCGCTGACCGCAGTGGCGATGCTGGTGTCGATCTTCAAGGCACGGCCGAGTCCGTTCTATGTGATGGACGAGGTCGAGGCCGCGCTGGACGACACCAATCTGCAGCGACTGATCCGGATCATGGAAGAGCTTCAGGAGAGCTCCCAGCTCATCGTCATCACGCACCAGAAGCGGACGATGGAGGTCGCCGACGCCCTGTACGGCGTGTCCATGCAGGGCGACGGCGTGTCCAAGGTGATCAGCCAGCGGCTGCGGAACGGCAAGCAACGCACCGCCTGACGGCCCACTCCAAGTGGTGGCCACCTCCGGGTCGGCCAAGACTTGAGGATCCAGTCCTCTACCGAGGGCTCACCGCCGGGCAAGAGGAGATCTGACCTTGACCAGCACCGCACGAGCCTCCGGGATGAGTGAGAAGGCGCCGCGGCCGGACCACCTCGGCCACATCGTCTTCATCACCGCCGCAGCCGCCATGGGCGGCTTCCTCTTCGGCTACGACAGCTCCGTCATCAACGGCGCCGTCGAAGCCATCCGCGACAAGTACAACATCGGTTCCGGCACCCTCGCGCAGGTCATCGCCATCGCCCTGATCGGCTGCGCCATCGGCGCCGCCACCGCGGGCCGGATCGCCGACCGGATCGGCCGTATCCGCTGCATGCAGATCGCCTCGGTGATGTTCACCATCAGCGCGGTCGGCTCGGCCCTGCCCTTCGCCCTGTGGGACCTGGCCTTCTGGCGGATCATCGGCGGCTTCGCCATCGGTATGGCGTCGGTCATCGGTCCGGCGTACATTGCCGAGGTTTCGCCGCCCGCCATCCGCGGCCGGCTCGCCTCGTTCCAGCAGGCCGCGATCGTGCTCGGCATCGCGGTGTCGCAGCTGGTGAACTACGGCATCCTGCAAGGCGCGAACGGTGACCAGCGCGGGAAGATCATCGGACTTGAGGCCTGGCAGCTGATGCTCGGCGTGATGGTCATCCCCGCGGTGATCTACGGGCTGCTGTCCTTCACCATCCCCGAGTCGCCGCGCTTCCTGCTCTCGGTCGGCCGCGACAGTGATGCCAAGGCGGTGCTCGCCGACGTCGAGGGCAAGGAGGTCGACCTCGACGCGCGCGTCACCGAGATCAAGACCGCCATGCACCGCGAGCACAAGTCGGTCTTCTCCGACCTGCTCGGCGGGCGCTTCGGCTTCCTGCCCATCGTCTGGATCGGCATCGGCCTGTCGGTCTTCCAGCAACTGGTCGGCATCAACGTCGCCTTCTACTACTCCGCGACGCTGTGGCAGTCCGTCGGCATCAACCCGAGCAGCTCGTTCTTCTACTCCTTCACCACCTCCATCGTGAACATCATCGGCACGGTGATCGCGATGGTCTTCGTGGACCGGATCGGCCGCCGCCCGCTCGCCCTGATCGGCTCCTGCGGCATGGCCGTCTCCCTTGCACTCGAAGCGTGGGCCTTCTCCTCCAAGCACGGCGACACCCTGCCCAATACACAGGGCACCGTCGCGCTGGTCGCCGCCCACACCTTCGTGCTGTTCTTCGCGCTGTCCTGGGGCGTCGTGGTGTGGGTCTTCCTCGGCGAGATGTTCCCGAACAAGATCCGCGCCGCCGCCCTCGGCGTGGCCGCCTCGGCCCAGTGGATCGCCAACTGGGCGATCACGGCCAGCTTCCCGACCCTCGCGGACTGGAACCTGTCGGGCACCTACGTGATCTACACGTGCTTCGCGGCGCTCTCCATCCCCTTCGTGGTGTTCTTCGTCAAGGAGACGAAGGGCAAGACCCTGGAAGAGATGGGCTGACCGCCTCTTTGCCGCGGCTTCGCCCCGGGCCGGCCCGGAGAGGCGAAGCCGCGGCAATAGGGCAGCGTGGATACTGGGTGGGTTATGGAAATCGTCATCCTTGTCGTAGTCATCGCCCTGGTCGTGATCCTCGCGGCCGGTGGACTGGTGGTGGGCAGCCGCCGTAAGAAGAAGCAGCTGCCGCCGACCGCGCCGCCGAGCACCCCGAAGATCACCGCGCCCCCCGCGGAACCGCACGTCGGGGATGAGGCCGAGGCCCCGCGGGAGGAACCCCGCAGGACCATCGAAGAGGTCCCCCTGCCGGGGGCGACCGCCGCGCCCGAGGCCCTGGAGGAGGTGCAGGTCCCGCCGGCGCCGGTCATCGAGCAGCCCGAGCCGGCCGCCGGACGGCTGATCCGGCTGCGCTCCCGGCTCTCCCGCTCGCAGAACACCCTGGGCAAGGGCCTGCTGACGCTGCTGTCCAGGGAGCGCCTCGACGACGACACCTGGGAGGAGATCGAGGACATCCTCATCACCGCCGACGTCGGCGTCACCCCGACCCAGGAGCTGGTCGAGCGGCTGCGCACCCGGGTGCGGGTGCTCGGTACCAGGACCCCGGCCGAGCTGCGCGCGCTGCTCCGCGAGGAGCTGCTGACCCTGGTCGACCCCGGCCTCGACCGGGTCCTGCGCACCGAGAGCCACGAGGAGTCCCCCGCGGTCGTCCTGGTCGTCGGCGTCAACGGCACCGGCAAGACCACCACCACCGGCAAGCTGGCCCGGGTGCTGGTCGCCGACGGCCGCAGCGTCGTGCTCGGCGCCGCCGACACCTTCCGCGCCGCCGCCGCCGACCAGCTGCAGACCTGGGGCGAGCGGGTCGGCGCGCGTACAGTGCGCGGCCCTGAGGGCGGCGACCCGGCGTCGATCGCCTTCGACGCGGTCAAGGAGGGCATCGCCGAGGGCGCCGACACCGTCCTGATCGACACCGCCGGCCGGCTGCACACCAAGACCGGCCTGATGGACGAGCTGGGCAAGGTCAAGCGGGTGGTCGAGAAGCACGGCCCGGTCGACGAGGTGCTGCTCGTGCTCGACGCCACCACCGGCCAGAACGGCCTGGTCCAGGCACGGGTCTTCGCCGAGGTCGTGGACATCACCGGCATCGTGCTGACCAAGCTCGACGGCACCGCCAAGGGCGGCATCGTGATCGCCGTCCAGCGCGAGCTGGGCGTCCCGGTCAAGCTGGTCGGCCTCGGCGAGGGCGCCGACGACCTGGCACCGTTCGAGCCCGAGGCGTTCGTGGACGCGCTGATCGGCGAGTAGGCCGCCGTCCTGCACGCGTAAGGGGCACCCGCCCAGGCGGGTGCCCCTTACGCGTGCACATGGTGCGCGGCCCTACGCGTACGCCCGGCCGCGGTGGCAGACATAGGCGAGCGTGCCGAGCAGCAGCCTGGCCTCGGGCGGCTGCGGCACGCTGTCCGGCAGCGGTTCGCGCAGCCAGCGCACCGGGCCGAGGCCGCCGAGGTCGGACGGGGGAGCGGTGACGTGGTCGCCGGGGCCCAGGCAGCGCAGATCCAGCTCCGCGTCGTCCCAGCCCATCCGGTAGAGCAGGTGCGGCAGCTCCGCGGCGGCGCCCGGCGCGACGAAGAACTGCGCGCGGCCCGCGGGCGTCACCATGACGGGCCCGAGCGGCAGGCCCATCCGCTCCAGCCGCACCAGCGCCTGCCGGCCCGGCGCCTCGGCGACCTCGATCACGTCGAAGGACCGCCCGGCCGGCAGCAGCACCGCCGCGCCCGGTACCCGCGCCCACGCCTCGGCCGCGCCGGCCGGCGGCGCGCCGGCCGGGATCTCGTCGGCGAAGGGCAGCGGATGCGCCCCCGGCTCCGTGCATCCGGCGTCCCCGCAGGAGCAGGGCCCGCCGGCGCGGGCGACCCGGGCGCCCGGCACGACCGCCCAGCCACAATGCCCGGCGTACTCGCCAACGGTGGCACACACCCCGGCGTGCGTCCGGCGGCGCACGCCGCCGCGCGCTCCGGGCTGCGCCCCCGGCCGGGAGACCTCCCGCGCGCCGGTCCGCTGCTGCCGCGACTCCCGCATGCTGCCGATTGTGAACACCATGACACCTCCAACGGATCGTCGCCGCGATGGTTACGCGCCCGTCCGACCTGGTGCGACGGGCATGTGTCAAGTGAATCGCCTGGAGTCGCAACCGAGTTCATTCGAAGGGGTGGCGAATGGTGGCGTTTCCCCACGCATACTCCCCGGATGAGTAACCGTAGGACTACGTTCAGTTCATGAGTTCATGACTGTGAACCGTCCGCGCCCCTGTGCAGGCCGCAGGCGGCTCCGTGCGGCGCATCGCCACCGGCCCGGACGCCGGCACTTTCGGCAACCGGCGGACAAAACCCGACGGACCCTGGTAATCACTGGGTTGATGGGGTCGAGCGAGACCGGGATGGGGGCTTGGCCGTGGGCGGCACACCAGACAAGCAGCCCAATGTGCAGCTGAACTCGTGGTTCGTGCGCAGCGGCTGGTCCAAGGGCGAACTGGCCCGTCAGGTCAACCGCAGGGCACGGCAGTTGGGCGCGCACCACGTCAGCACCGACACCTCACGGGTGCGCCGCTGGCTCGACGGCGAGCAGCCGCGCGAACCGATACCACGCATCCTGTCCGAGCTGTTCTCGGAGCGCTTCGGCTGTGTCGTCCCCGTCGAGGACCTGGGGCTGCGTTCCGCGCACCAGCCGCCGGCCGGCGGGGAAGTGGACCTGCCCTGGGCGGGACCGCAGACCGTCGAGATGATCAGCGAGTTCTCCCGCAGCGACCTGATGCTGGGCCGCCGCGGCTTCCTCGGCGCCTCCCTGGCACTGTCGGCGGGGCCCGCCCTGGTCGAGCCCATGCAGCGCTGGTTGGCGCCGACCCCGCCGGCCGGCTTCGCGCCGCCCGTGATCCCGGCCCCCCGCGACGGCGGCCGGCCGTCCCGGCTGTCCGAGCAGGAGCTGCAGCTGCTGGAGTCCACCACCGTGATGTTCCGGGAGTGGGACAACCAGTGCGGCGGCGGCCTGCGCCGCAAGGCGGTGGTCGGCCAGCTGCACGAGGTCACCGACCTGCTCCAGGAGTCGCACCCGGAAGGCGTCGCCGGCCGCCTCTACCGCGTCACCGCCGATCTCGCGGCGCTGGCCGGCTGGATGAGCTACGACGTGGGGCTGCAGCCCACCGCCCAGAAGTACCTGGTGCTGGCGCTGCACGCGGCCAAGGAGGCCGGCGACCGCCCGCTCGGCGCCTTCATCCTGTCCTCGATGAGCCGCCAGATGATCCACCTGGACCGCCCCGACGACGCCCTGGAGCTCATCCACCTCGCCCAGTACGGCAGCCGCGACTCCGCCAGCACCACCACCCAGGCCATGCTGCACGCGCTGGAGGCCAGGGCCTACGCCAACATGGGCCAGGTCAACAAGTGCCACCGGGCAGTCCGCGCCGCCGAGGACGCTTTCGCCGAGGCCCGCCCGGCCGAGGACCCGAGCTGGATCAGCTTCTTCAACGAGGCCGAGCTGCACGCGGAGAACGCCCACTCTTACCGCGACCTGGCCTATGTCGCGGGCCGCAGTCCCACCTACGCCTCGCTCGCCCACCCGGTGATGGAGAAGGCCGTCGCGGGCTTCAGCAACGACACCGTCCACCAGCGGGCCTACGCGCTCAACCTGGTCGGCCTCGCCACCGTCCACCTGCTCCAGCGCGAGCCGGAACAGGCCGCGCATTTCACCGAACAGGCCATGACGGTCGCAAAGCGCGTCAGGTCGGAACGCGTCAACACGCGTATCCGCAAAACCACCCGCACCGCGGCCCGCGACTTCGGTGACGTGCCCGCGGTCGGCAGGCTCGCCGACCGGCTCTCGGTGGAACTGCCCGAGGTCGCGGAGACCGCTTAGCGTACCGCCGCGGGGCCGGTACGACGCGACCCCCGACGATCTCTTTCCCCACCCGTATACATCTTTCACCGAACCGGGGGACGGTTCATCTCCACGTAACACACACGACTTCTTCGTCACGGCGGCGAAACACCCTGCGGCATCGGCGGAAACCCGGCTCAGCCAATCTCATGGCGAAAACCGGCCCACCCTGCACCGCCCGCACGGGCCGTTCGGATGACGAGGAGACGCCGATGGCACCAGCCATCTTCACACTGGCCGCAGATGCGCCCAAGCTCGACTCCGGCAATACCGCGTTTCTGCTTCTGAGCTCCGCGCTGGTGATGCTGATGACACCGGGGCTGGCGTTCTTCTACGGCGGTATGGTCCGAGTGAAGAGTGCCCTCAACATGCTGATGATGAGCTTCATCAGCCTGGGGATCATCACACTGCTGTGGACCGGCTACGGATTCAGTTTCGCCTTCGACGGCGATCACGGCGGATTCATCGGCGGCACCAACTGGCTCGGCCTGCGCGACATCGCCCCCGATGACCTGTGGGGGGCCACCGGGACGCCGATATTCGCGTTCGCCGCATTCCAGCTGATGTTCGCGATCATCACTCCCGCACTGATCAGCGGCGCGCTCGCCGACCGCGTCAAGTTCGTCGCCTGGTCGGTCTTCATCGCCCTGTGGGCGACGGTCGTCTACTTCCCCGTGGCCCACTGGGTCTGGGGCGGCGGCTGGCTGATGAAGAAGGGCGTCATCGACTTCGCCGGCGGAACCGCGGTCCACATCAACGCGGGTGCGGCCGCCCTCGGCGTGATCCTGGTGATCGGCAAGCGGGTCGGCTTCAAGCGCGACCCCATGCGCCCGCACAGCATGCCGTGGGTCATGCTCGGCGCCGGTCTGCTGTGGTTCGGCTGGTTCGGCTTCAACGCCGGCTCCGAGATCACCTCCGACGGCGTCGCGTCCACGGTGTTCATCAACACCCAGATCGCCACCGCCGCCGCCATGATCGGCTGGCTGCTCTACGAGCGGGCCAGGCACGGCTCCTTCACCACCCTGGGTGCCGCGTCCGGCGCCGTCGCCGGCCTCGTCGCGATCACCCCGTCCTGCGCCTCGGTCAGCCCGCTGGGCGCCATCGCGGTCGGCGTCATCGCCGGTGTGATCTGCGCCGCGGCGGTCGGCCTGAAGTACCGCTTCAACTACGACGACTCGCTCGACGTGGTCGGCGTGCACATGGTCGGCGGCATCGTCGGCTCGCTGCTCATCGGCCTGCTGGCCACCGGCGGCGTCGGCCAGGACGTCAAGGGCGTGTTCTACGGCGGCGGATGGCACCAGTTCGGCGTCCAGGCCATCGGTGTCTTCTCCGTCCTCGGCTACTCCCTGGTGGTCTCGGCGATCCTCGCGAAGGCCATCGACCTGGTGATGGGCTTCCGGGTCCCCGAGGACATCGAGGTCAGCGGCATCGACCAGGCCGAGCACGCGGAGACCGCGTACGACTTCGCCGGCATCGGCAGCACAGGACACGCGGCGGCACCGGCGGGTGCCGGGACCGCGGCGAGCAAGAAGGTGGACGCGTGAAGCTCATCACCGCGGTCGTGAAGCCACACCGCCTGGACGAGATCAAGGAAGCCCTGCAGGCCTTCGGAGTGCACGGTCTGACCGTCACCGAGGCCAGCGGCTACGGCAGGCAGCGCGGCCACACCGAGGTCTACCGCGGCGCCGAGTACACCGTCGACCTGGTGCCGAAGATACGCATCGAGGTCCTGGTCGAGGACTCCGACGCCGATCAGCTGATCGATGTCGTGGTGAAAGCGGCCAGAACCGGCAAGATCGGAGACGGCAAGGTGTGGAGTCTCCCGGTCGACACGGCTGTGCGGGTCCGCACAGGCGAGCGCGGACCCGACGCGCTCTGATCCCGAACCCAGCGCTGGAGAACGAGTGACCGACAGCGTCGAAGCGCAGGACGACAGTTACGCGGCGGCCCGGCTGCGCCTCCTGACCGAGGAGGCGCGGTCCGGGCCGCCGCGCCGCGCGGCACTGGCCGCGCTCACCGACCGCTGGCTCAGCGGACTCGCCACCTCGGCCGCCGAGGCCGCCGGCACGGGCGGCTGGGCCCTGCTCGCCGTCGGCGGCTACGGCCGCGGCGAGCTGTCCCCGCGCAGCGACCTGGACCTGGTGCTGCTGCACGACTCGGAGAAGACCATCGGCGGGCTCGCCGACCGGCTCTGGTATCCGGTGTGGGACCTCGGCCTGGCCCTGGACCACTCCGTGCGCACCCCCGACGAAGCCCGCAAGGCCGCGGCCGACGACCTCAAGGTCCAGCTCGGCCTGCTCGACGCCCGCCACCTCGCGGGCGACCCCGCGCTCAGCTCCGCCCTGCGCACCGCCGTGCTGGCCGACTGGCGCAACCAGGCGCCCAACCGGCTGCCCGCCCTGCTGGAGCTGTGCCAGGAGCGGGCCGAGCGCCAGGGCGAGCTGTCCTACCTGCTCGAACCCGACCTCAAGGAGGCCCGCGGCGGCCTGCGCGACGCCACCGCGCTCCGTGCCGTGGCCGCCTCCTGGCTGGCCGACGCGCCCCGCGAGGGCCTGGAGGAGGCCCGCACCCGGCTGCTCGACACCCGCGACGCCCTGCACCTGGCCACCGGGCGGGCCACCGACCGGCTCGCCCTCCAGGAACAGGACCAGGTCGCCGCGGCCCTCGGCCTGCTCGACGCCGACACCCTGCTGCGGCAGGTCTACGAGGCCGCCCGGCGGATCTCCTACGCCTCCGACGTCACCTGGCGCGAGGTCGGCCGGGTGCTGCGGGCCCGCGGCTCCCGGCCCCGCCGCCGGCTGCTCGGCCGCAGCAGAAGCGCCCCCACCGGCAGCGCGCCCGAGCGCGTACCGCTGGCCGAGGGCGTCGTGGAGCAGGAGGGCGAGGCGGTGCTCGCGCTCGCCGCGAAACCCGAGCGCGACCCCGTACTGCCGCTGCGGGCCGCCGCTGCCGCCGCCCAGGCGGGTCTGCCGCTGTCGCTGCACGCGGTGCGGAGGCTGGCCGCCGCGGCGCGCCCGCTGCCCGTACCGTGGCCCGCGGAGGCCCGTGAGCAGCTGCTCACGCTGCTGGGCGCCGGGGAGTCCACCGTGCAGGTGTGGGAGGCGCTGGAGGCCGAGGGCCTGATCACCCGGCTGCTGCCGGACTGGGAGCGGGTCCGCTGCCGCCCGCAGCGCAACGCGGTGCACCGCTTCACCGTCGACCGCCACCTGGTGGAGACCGCCGTGCAGGCCGCGGGCCTCACCCGCCGGGTCGGCCGGCCCGACCTGCTGCTGACCGCGGCGCTGCTGCACGACATCGGCAAGGGCTGGCCGGGCGACCACAGCGAGGCGGGCGAGGTCATCGCCCGGGACGTCGCCACCAGGATCGGCTTCTCCACCGAGGACGCCGACACCCTGGCGCTGCTCGTACGCCACCACCTGCTGCTCATCGACACCGCCACCCGGCGCGACCTGGACGACCCGGAGACCGTACGCGCGGTCGCCGGCACCGTACGGGACACCTCGACGCTGGAACTGCTGGCCGCGCTCACCGAGGCCGACGCCCTGGCCACGGGTCCCGCGGCCTGGAGCACCTGGCGGGCCTCGCTGCTGGCCGAACTCGTCGGGCGGGTCGCGGGGGCGCTGGACACCGGCGCCCTGCCCGAGGCGGCGGAGCGCGACTCCACCGCGGAGGAGGAACGCCTCGCCATCGAGGCCGCCCGCACCCGCGGCCCGGTGCTGGCGCTGCACGCCCACGCCGAACCCGACGGCGAGGGCGACGCCCTGGACGAGGCGCTGGGCGTGGAACTGCTGCTCGCCGTCCCCGACCGGCCCGCGCTGCTCGCCCAGGCCGCCGGTGTCCTGGCGCTGCACCGGCTCGCGGTCAGGGCCGCCGACCTGCGGGCCGTCGACCCGATCGGCGAGGGCCCGGTCGCCCTGCTCAGCTGGCGGGTCTCGGCGGAATACGGCGCCCTGCCCGAGGCCGCCAGGCTGCGGGCCGACCTGGCGCGGGCCTTCGAGGGCACCCTCGACATCGAGGCCAGGCTCGCGGAGCGGGAGGCGGCCTATCCGCGGCGGCGCGGCATCACCCCGCCGCCGCCCCGGGTGACGGTCGCCCCCGGCCACACCTCGCAGACGGCCACGGTGATAGAGGTCCGCGCCCATGACGCGCCGGGGCTGCTGCACCGGATCGGGCTGGCCCTGACCGCGACCGGCGTCACCGTACGCTCGGCGCGTATCTCCACCCTGGGCGCCAACGCGGTCGACGCCTTCTACGTCGTCGGCAAGGACGGCAGGGCGCTGTCCCCGTCGCGGGCGGCGGAAGTGGCCCGCCAGGTGGAGGCGGCGCTGCGCTAGTTCCGACAGTGAGCCGTCCTCGCCCGCCGAATCCGGTGGGCGAGGACGTTTCGCCGTCCGAGCCGGATACTCTGGAAAGCGATTGTGTCCGCCCCCCGACCCGAGGATCTGCAGCCACCGTGTTCGATACGCTCTCAGACCGCCTTGCAGCCACCTTCAAAAGCCTCCGGGGCAAAGGCCGTCTGTCCGAGGCGGACATCGACGCCACCGCGCGCGAGATCCGGATCGCCCTGCTGGAGGCCGACGTCGCCCTGCCCGCGGTGCGGGCCTTCATCGCGAACGTCAAGCAGCGCGCCGCCGGCGCCGAGGTCTCGCAGGCGCTGAATCCCGCGCAGCAGGTCATCAAGATCGTCAACGACGAGCTGATCACCATCCTCGGCGGCGAGACCCGCCGGCTGCGCTTCGCCAAGCAGCCGCCGACCGTGATCATGCTGGCCGGCCTCCAGGGCGCGGGCAAGACCACCCTGGCGGGCAAGCTCGGCAAGTGGCTCCAGGGCCAGGGCCACACCCCGCTGCTGGTCGCCTGCGACCTCCAGCGGCCGAACGCCGTCAACCAGCTCAGCGTCGTCGCCGAGCGGGCGGGCGTCGCGGTCTACGCGCCCGAGCCCGGCAACGGCGTCGGCGACCCGGTCAAGGTCGCCAAGGACTCCATCGACTTCGCCACGTCCCGGCAGTACGACATCGTGATCGTCGACACCGCGGGCCGCCTCGGCGTCGACCAGGAGCTGATGCGGCAGGCCGCGGACATCCGCGACGCCACCCGCCCCGACGAGATCCTCTTCGTGGTCGACGCGATGATCGGCCAGGACGCGGTCAACACCGCGGAGGCCTTCCGCGACGGCGTCGGCTTCGACGGCGTGGTGCTCTCCAAGCTCGACGGCGACGCCCGCGGCGGCGCGGCCCTGTCGATCGCGCATGTCACCGGCAAGCAGATCATGTTCGCGTCGAACGGCGAGAAGCTGGACGACTTCGACGCGTTCCACCCGGACCGGATGGCGTCCCGCATCCTGGGCATGGGCGACATGCTGTCGCTGATCGAGAAGGCCGAGCAGACCTTCAGCCAGGCCGAGGCCGAGAAGATGGCGGCCAAGCTGGCGAAGGGCCCCAAGGAATTCACGCTGGACGACTTCCTGGCCCAGATGGAGCAGGTCCGCAAGATGGGCTCGATCTCCAAGCTGCTCGGGATGCTGCCGGGCATGGGCCAGATCAAGGACCAGATCAACAACCTCGACGAGAAGGACGTGGACCGCACCGCGGCGATCATCAAGTCGATGACGCCGGGCGAGCGCGCCGACCCGCACCTGATCAACGGCTCCCGCAGGGCGCGTATCGCCAAGGGCTCCGGCGTCGAGGTCAGCGCGGTCAAGAGCCTGGTGGAGCGGTTCTTCGAGGCGCGCAAGATGATGTCGCGGATGGCCCAGGGCGGCGGCATGCCGGGGATGCCCGGGATGCCGGGCATGGGCGGCGGCGCCGGCCGGCAGAAGAAGCAGCAGAAGCAGGCCAAGGGCAAGCGCCAGTCGGGCAACCCGATGAAGCGCAAGGCGGACGCCGCCGCGGCTGCGGCCCGCCGCGAGGAGCAGCAGGTCCAGGGCGACGGGCAGGGCGGCAGCCCGTTCGGCCTGCCGTCCGGTGGCCAGGAGTTCGAGCTGCCCGACGAGTTCAAGAAGTTCATGGGCTGAGGCGGACGCCCCGGCGTGTCGCGGGATGATGGGTCCATGCGCGTATCGATCAGAGAACCCAGGTCCACGGACGCCGAGGCCCACCACGACGCGGTCATGCGGTCGGTGGAGCACCTTTCGCCGTGGAATCCGGTGGAGCCCGACGTCCTGCCCGAACTGCTGCGGCGGCAGGGCGCCGGGCTGCGGACCTTCCTGATCATCAACGACGAGGACGGCGGCCTCGTCGGCAAGTGCAACGTCGCCAACATCGTGCTGGCCCGCTTCCGCAACGGCGCGCTCGGCTACGACAGCTATGTGCCGTACAACGGCACCGGGCGGATGACCGAGGGCCTGCGGCTGGTGGTGGACCGCTGCTTCGCCGCCGAGCCGCGCGGCCTCGGGCTGCACCGGCTGGAGATCAGCGTCCAGCCGGACAACCTCCGCTCGGTCGCGATGGCCAAGCGGCTCGGCTTCCGGCACGAGGGCTTCTCCCCGCGCATGCTCTACATCAACGACGCCTGGCGCGACCACGAGCGCTTCGCCATGACCGCGGAGGAGTGGCCGGGAGTGTAGGCAGCGCCCCGCGTCAGTCCAGCAGCGGCGCCAGGCCGCCGTCGCGGCGGGCCAGCGCCTCCAGCTCGTCCAGCGCGCTCACCGCCCGCCCGGCCGCCTCCGGGTCGCGCTGCGCCAGACCGCTGTCGGCGAACTCGTCCTCGTCCAGCCGCAGCACCGCGCTGCCGTCGGCCGACACCCACAGGTCCAGGTCCAGGTCCTCCGAGGTCAGCACACCGCCCGTGACCAGCACCGGGCGGGTGATGTCGCAGTACCAGCCCTTGCGCACACCGCGGGCATCGCACACCTCCTTGACGGCATACCACCGGTCGCGCCAGTAGCGCTCGGTGAAGACGTCGCCGGGCTCGAAGCGTACGAAGCCGAAGTCGCGGACATGCGGCAGCGACCAGGGCGCGGCCACGGTCACGCGGACGCCGTCGTCGGCGACCACGGTGGCGGGGTAGCTGACCTTCTCGCGGCCGGCCTTGACCAGGCGTACGGACGCCGGGGCGCCGGGCGGCAGGGGGGTGGTGGGCATGCCCTCACCCTCGCGGATGCCGCGCCCGGCGGCCACCGGGTTTCCGTACCGTCAGGTCTCCTTCCGCCGGGTTTCCGTACCGTCCGGGCCGCCCTGCCGCCGCGGGTCAGACGCGGGCGACCAGATAGCGGAAGACGTTCTCCATCCGGACCGTGCCGTCGGGGCGCTGGTGGGGGTGCAGGGCCTCGGTGATCTCCTTCTCCACCTGATGCTGGTCGGTGGCGGCCACCGCCGGGTCGAACAGTCCGGTCGACAGCAGGCCGCGTACGGCGCTCGCCCGGTCCTGGTAGCCGAACGGACAGGACACCCGCCCCGAGCCGTCCGGCCGCAGCCCGGCGCCCGAGGCCAGGTCCTCCAGGTCGTCCCTGCCGCTGAGCCGGGGCGCCGGCACGGCGGGGCCGCGTGGCTCCGCGAGCCGCGCGGCGACGCGCAGCACCCGGGAGGCCGAGCAGCGCTCCGGCGGCCCCCAGCCGGCGAGCACCACCGCGCTGCCCGGACGGGCCGCGTCGGCGATCGCGGCCAGCGCGGGCCGCAGCTCGCCGGCGGGGGCGGACGGCTCGAAAGCCGTGACGACGCTGTAGCCGCCGTCGCGTATGTCCGCGGCGTCCGGTGCGCCGGGGCGCAGCCCGGCCGCCGGCGCAATATGCGGTGGTGCGGCGAGTCTTTCCGCGGCCAGCCGCAGCCGGGCGCGGTCGGCGTCGTAACCGGTGACGGCCGCGCCCCTTGCCGCGGCGAGCAGCAGGGCAAGGCCCGAGCCGCAGTTGAGGGCCAGTAACCGGGTGCCGGGGCCGACGTCGAGCCGGTCGTGGACGGTGTCGTAGAGCGGTACGAGCATGCGTTCCTGGATCTCGGCCCAGTCCCGTGCCCGGGCCCGGTGCGCCGTCGCCGGCCTGCATCCGCGATAGAGGGTAGGTGCCATCGAAGCCCCAATCAGCCACGCTTCGCGATGTGCCCCCGTGGGTATGTGCGCCGCATTCGTCCCCGACAGCCAGACAACTGCTCTTTGCCCGCGCCGTCCAGGGGCCGGGGGAGCCGTTTTTCGCACGTTCCGCCGCCCGTCCCCGGGACGTAATCGATTCACACCCGGGCGGCCCCGGCACGTACCATCGCCTGCATGGCAAAGGCTCCCGTTCTCACCCCCCAGGCGGACGACTTCCCGCGCTGGTACCAGGACCTGATCAACAAGGCCGAACTGGCCGACAACGGACCGGTCCGCGGCACCATGGTCATCAGGCCGTACGGCTACGGCCTGTGGGAGCGGATGCAGCAGGACATGGATCTGCGGATCAAGGAAGCGGGCGCGCAGAACGCGTATTTCCCGCTCTTCATCCCGCAGTCCTACCTGACCCGGGAGGCCGAGCACGTCGAGGGCTTCGCGCCAGAACTGGCCGTGGTCACGCACGCGGGCGGCAAGGAGCTGGAAGAGCCGATCGTGGTGCGGCCCACCTCCGAGACGATCATCAACGAGTATTTCTCCAAGTGGGTGCAGAGCTACCGCGACCTGCCGCTGCTGATCAACCAGTGGGCGAACGTGGTCCGGTGGGAGCTGCGCCCGCGGCTCTTCCTGCGCACCACCGAATTCCTCTGGCAGGAGGGCCACACCGCCCACGCCACGTACGAGGACGCGCGGGACTACGCCTCGCGGATCCAGCGCGAGGTCTACGCCGACTTCATGACCAATGTGCTGGCGATGGACGTGGTGCTGGGCCGCAAGACCGCCAAGGAGCGCTTCGCCGGGGCGATCAACACCCTGACGCTCGAAGGCATGATGGGCGACGGCAAGGCGCTCCAGCTGGGCACCAGCCATGAGCTGGGCCAGAATTTCGCGAAGGCCTTCCACACCCAGTACCTGTCCAAGGACGGCGCGCAGGAGCACGTCTGGCAGACCTCCTGGGGCAGCACCACCCGCATGATCGGCGCGCTGGTGATGATGCACGGCGACGACAACGGGCTGCGGGTGCCCCCGCGGCTGGCCCATGTGCAGGTCGTGGTGCTGGCGATCAAGGGCGACGACGAGGTCGTGGCCAAGGTGCGGGAGATCGGCGACCGGCTCAAGGCCGCGGGGCTGCGGGTCGTGGTCGACGACCGTACGGACACGCCGTTCGGGCGCCGCGCGGTCGACTGGGAGCTCAAGGGCGTGCCGGTGCGGGTCGAGATCGGCCCGCGCGACCTGGAGGCCGGCACCGCGATGCTGGCCCGGCGCATTCCCGGGGGCAAGTCGCCGGTCGCGCTGGACAGCCTCGCAGCGCTGCTGCCCGCGGTGCTGGAGGAGGACCAGGCGCAGCTGCTGCGCGAGTCCCGCGAACGCCGGGAATCCCGCACCGTGGACGTCGCGACCCTGGAGGAGGCGGCCGAGGCCGCGGCCACCGGCTGGGCCCGCATCCCGTGGGCCGACCTCGGCCCCGAGGGCGAGGCGAAGCTCGCCGAGCAGGGCGTTTCCGTGCGCTGCCTGGTCGGCAAGGACGGCGGGGTGCCGGACGCGGACGACGCTCCTGGCACGCTCGCGATCGTCGCGCGGGCGTACTAGCGTCCGCTGACCGAAAACCGCTGTACGTAATACGAGGTTCGTCCGTCGATGGGGCGGGTGCGCGGGTTCTCCACTGTCCTCCGCACCCGCCCTGCGTCGTGCCCATCCAGACGCATCCACGGCGCATCATCCAGAACTGACCGATCAGTGCAAATTAATTGGGCTGGCCCGGAATCGGAACACCGGGAGCGCCCGGCTCGTTGTCACGGCGTGAGCACGACACCACCTGTTCTCGCCGCCGAGCTGGCAGTCGCATGGGCCGATATTCAACGGCACCACCCCGAGCTGCCCGATCTGGCCGCCCCCGAGTCCCTGATCGGAGAGTCGTCGTCCGCCTGCGGAAACGCGCTCTCCTTCGAAAGGCTTCTGCACGAGGCCGTGCACGGGATCGCCGCAGCCCGCGGCATCCGTGACACCTCGCGCGCCGGCCGCTACCACAACCGCCGTTTCCTGGCCATTGCCGACGAGATGGGCCTCGACCATGCCGAGGAGCCGCATCCGAGCAGCGGATTCTCGCTCGTGGTGATGCGCCCGGACACCCGGAAGCGATATCGGGTGACCATCGACCGGCTGCAGCGCGCCCTCAAGGCGCACACCGTGGCCACCACCGCGGACACCGCTAGCTCCTTCCGCGGGCCCGCCGCACGGCACGGCTCGTCGGGCGGCGGTGTGCGGGTCAAGGCGGTCTGCGACTGCGGGCGCAATGTGCGCGTCGTGCCGTCCGTGCTGGCCCAGGCTCCGATCATGTGCGGCGCCTGCGGGCAGCCGTTCCGAATCCCGGAGGTCGTGGGCGCCGCCTGAGTGTGGCAGAATGTCCAGCTGAGAACTCGACAGCCGTGCAGGAACCCTCTCTCCTTCGGCTGACGCGTCCATCGGGCGCACGACTCCCACAACCCCACGTGGAAGTCCGCTGTGCCCAAACACGTCAACACCAGGAGAACCCACTCCCGTGGCAGTCAAGATCAAGCTGAAGCGTCTGGGCAAGATCCGTTCGCCTCACTACCGCATCGTCGTCGCCGACTCCCGTACCCGCCGTGACGGCCGGGCCATCGAGGAGATCGGCCTGTACCACCCGGTGCAGAACCCGTCGCGCATCGAGGTCGACTCGGACCGCGCCCAGTACTGGCTCTCCGTCGGCGCCCAGCCGACCGAGCCGGTGCTCGCCATCCTCAAGCTCACCGGTGACTGGCAGAAGTACAAGGGCCTTGAGGCCCCTGCGCCGCTGCTCGTCGCCGAGCCGAAGGCCGACAAGCGCGTCCTGTTCGAGGCCGCAGCCAAGGACAGCGCCGACGAGCCCAAGGGTGAGGCGATCACCCCGAAGGCGAAGAAGGCCGACAAGAAGGCCGACGACACCGCCGAGGCTCCGGCCGCGGCCGAGTCCACCGAGGCCTGAGCGTGCTTGAGGAGGCTCTTGAGCACCTCGTGAAGGGCATCGTCGACAATCCCGACGATGTGCAGGTGGACATGCGCACACTGCGCCGTGGCAGCGTGCTGGAGGTCCGGGTGCATCCCGACGACCTCGGCAAGGTGATCGGCCGCAACGGCCGTACCGCCCGCGCGCTGCGTACGGTGGTGGGCGCGCTCGGCGGCCGCGGTATCCGCGTCGACCTGGTCGACGTCGACCAGGTGCGCTGAGCACCGGCCGTACCGCAGAGAACACCGGCTCGGGCCGGGGGTGGCGATGCCGCCCCCGGCCCGAGCCGTATGACGTACGCCGCAGACCCGGATGACGTACGAACCGCATGACGTACGAGAGGTGAAGCGCTCCATGCAGCTGGTAGTGGGCAGGATCGGCCGCGCCCATGGCATCAAGGGCGAGGTGAGCATCGAGGTGCGCACCGACGAGCCGGAACTGCGGCTCGCGCCGGGCGCCGTCCTGGCCACGGACCCGGCCGCCACCGGGCCGCTGACCATTGCCACGGGCCGGGTGCACAGCGGGCGCCTCATGCTGCGCTTCGAGGGCGTCAGCGACCGCACCGGTGCCGAGGCGCTGCGCAATACGCTGCTGATCGCCGAGGTGGACCCGGCGGAGACTCCCGAGGACCCCGAGGAGTTCTACGACCATCAGCTGATCGACCTGGACGTGGTCACCGTCGACGGCCGCGAGATCGGCCGGATCGCCGAGATCAGCCACCTGCCGTACCAGGACCTGCTGGTCGTCAGGCGGCCGGACGAGACCGAGGTGCTGATCCCCTTCGTCGCCGAATTCGTGCCCGAGATCGACCTGGAGGAGCAGCGCGCGGTGATCGACCCGCCGCCGGGGCTGCTGGACGAGCCGGCTCCCGACGATGAGCCGGCTCCCGAAGACGACGCGGCGCAAGCCGCCGGCGGCACGGTGGACGGCGACTGAGATGCGGATCGACGTCGTCACGATCTTCCCCGACTATCTGGAGCCGCTGAAGGTCTCGCTGGTCGGCAAGGCCCGCGCGGCGGGCCGGCTGGACGTCCAGGTGCACGACCTGCGCGACTGGGCCCACGACCGGCACAACACCGTCGACGACACCCCGTACGGCGGCGGCCCCGGCATGGTCATGATGACCGGGCCGTGGGGCGAGGCGCTGGACGACACCATGGCCGCGGGCTACGAGGCGGGCGCGTCCCGCCCCGCGCTGGTCGTGCCCACCCCGAGCGGGCGGCCCTTCACCCAGGAGCTCGCCGCGGAATTGGCCGCGCACCCCTGGCTGATCTTCGCGCCCGCCCGCTACGAGGGCATCGACACCCGGGTCACCGCCGAATACCGCACCAGGATGCCGGTCCACGAGATCTCCATCGGCGACTACGTCCTGGCGGGCGGCGAGGCGGCCGTCCTGGTCATCACGGAGGCGGTGGCGCGGCTGCTGCCCGGGGTCCTCGGCAATGCGCAGTCGCACCGCGACGACTCCTTCGCGCCGGGCGCGATGGCAAACCTGCTGGAGGGCCCGGTCTTCACCAAGCCCCCGCAGTGGCGCGGCCGGGGCATCCCCGAGGTGCTGCTCAGCGGCCACCACGGCAGGATCGCCCGCTGGCGGCGCGACGAGGCCCTGCGGCGTACGGTCGCCAACCGGCCCGACCTGGTGCGGCGTTGCGACCCGTCCGTCTTCGACCGGCGCGACCGGGAGATGCTGAGCATCCTCGGCTGGCAGCCGGGCCCGGACGGACGATTTGGGCCGAGCCCCTACGCCGTGGAAGAATGAGCGGCTGCTGCCCGTCCGGTGCGCGCCCCTGCCACAGGGGGAACGACGCCCGCCGGGAGCGGCGGCGAACCCCATGACGAGACACCATGTTCCGTCGATGACCTGTGGCATCGGCGAGGAAGCAGACACCATGACCAATCTGATCGAGGGCCTCAACAGCGCCTCGCTGCGCACCGACATCCCGGCCTTCCGCCCCGGCGACACCGTCAACGTCCACGTGCGCGTCATCGAGGGCACCCGCTCCCGTGTGCAGCAGTTCAAGGGCGTCGTCATCCGCCGCCAGGGCGCGGGCATCAGCGAGACCTTCACGGTCCGCAAGGTCAGCTTCTCGGTCGGTGTCGAGCGCACCTTCCCGGTGCACACCCCGATCGTCGAGAAGATCGAGGTCGTCACCCGCGGCGACGTCCGCCGCGCGAAGCTGTACTACCTCCGTGAGCTGCGCGGCAAGGCCGCGAAGATCAAGGAGAAGCGCGACAACTGAGCGCCTGGCGCGATCCCCGGAGCGGCCGGATAAGCTCTGGCCTCGATGGACAGCGAAGCAGTATCGCCGGAACGCGACCGTTCCTCTCCCGCCGATGAGGCGGAGCCGGAGGAGCGGTCGCGTTCCGTTGTGCTGCGCGAGCGGTTGACGCGGTCGGCGCCCCTGTGGTGGGCCGAGTGGCGGCGTACGATCCTGGTCGCGCTCGCCGGTGTGGCCGCGCTGCTGCTGGTCAGTACCTTCGTGGTGCAGCCCTTCCAGGTGCCCAGCGGCTCGATGGAGGGCACGCTGCGGATCGGGGACCGGGTGCTGGTGGACAAGCTGGCGTACCGCTTCGGCGGTGCTCCGCGGCGGGGGGACGTGATCGTGTTCGACGGCGACGGCTCGTTCACGCAGCAGCGCGGCACGGACTTCGTGAAGCGGGTGATCGGCGTCGGCGGCGACCGGGTCACCTGCTGCGACGCCCGGGGGCGGCTGATGGTCAACGGCCACCCGCTGGACGAGACCTACCTTTATCCCGGGGACACGCCGTCCCGGGTACCGTTCGACATCGTGGTGCAGGACGGAAGACTGTGGGTGATGGGCGACCATCGCGACGACTCGCGCGACTCGCGCGACCACCTCGGCGATCCCGGCGGCGGCACCGTCCCGGTCGGCCGGGTGATCGGCCGCGCCGACTGGATCGGCTGGCCGGTCGGCCACTGGACCCGGCTGCGCCGCCCCGCGACCTTCGCCGCCGTTCCCGCCCCGGCCGGCCCGCATGGGTAACCGCGGCAGGGCGCAGCGCCCGGCGGACCACGGCGAGCCCCAGGACCTCGGTCCCGCCGGCGAACCGGTGGACGGTGCGGGCAGTGGCGTGGGCAGTGGCGTTGGCGGCGCCGCCGACGGCCCGGGCGACCTCGCCCCCGAGACGCCCCGGCTGCCAGGCAACACCAGGATCGAGAGGCGCAGGCTGGCCCGCAAGGTCCGCCGCAAGCGGCGGCGGTCGCTGGCCAGGGAAGTGCCGCTGCTGGTCATGGTGGCGCTGCTGATCGCGCTGGTGCTCAAGACCTTCCTGCTCCAGGCGTTCGTGATCCCGTCCGGATCGATGGAGCAGACCATCAAGATCGGCGACCGGGTGCTGGTGGACAAGCTCACCCCGTGGTTCGGCGCCGAACCGCACCGTGGTGACGTGGTCGTCTTCAAGGACCCGGGCGGCTGGCTGAAGGGCGAGCCCGCGCCCGCGCCCGACCCGGTGGTCGTCAAGCAGGTGAAGCAGTTCTTCACCTTCATCGGGCTGCTGCCCGCCACCGGTGAGCAGGACCTGATCAAGCGGGTGATCGGGGTCGGCGGCGACACCGTGCAGTGCTGCGACGCCCAGGGCCGGCTGCTCGTCAACGGGAAGCCGCTGGACGAGCCCTATCTGTTCCCGGGCAATCCACCCTCAATGATGAAATTCCTCGTCCATGTACCGCCGGGACGGCTGTGGGTCATGGGCGATCACCGCTCGGACTCGGCCGACTCGCGGTATCACACCGACCAGCCGGGCACCGGCACCATCCCGGAGAGTCTGGTGGTCGGACGGGCTTTCGTGATCGGCTGGCCGATCGGTCACTGGCAGCGGCTCAGGGAACCCGCGGCCTTCGACACGGTGCCGGCACCGGAGTCGGCCGCGGCGGGGGCCACAGGTGAGCCCACTAAGGTGGGCTCGGCCAACAACAGTCAAAGGACGAACCGGCTACCGACTCCTGCGGAACTCCCGCTCGTTATGGGAGTGGCGGGCCTGCGCCGGATGCGGCGCGGGCGGCGGTCTGGAGTGAGGAGTGGATGTGGGGGACCTGGTGGTCGGCGCACGGTCTGGACCCGGCGAGCCCGAGAAGCGGGATGCCGAGGTGCCCCCGGCCGACGAATCGGCGGCAGACGCCGCGGTCCCCGGACAGCCCGCGCCCGGGCCGTCGCACGACGGTGGAGCGGGCGGGACACCGGCGGAAGGTGACCCGGCGGCCGGCGGCGGTCCTGTGCACGGAGCGTCGCCCAACGGCGCCCCGAAGCACCGCGCCCCGGCTCCTGGCGGCTGGGCCGGGGACCCGGCGCCCGGCGCGGGCATTCCGGCGATGGCCGGCGGTGCCCCCGGCGACCCGGTGGGCCCGGTGGGCCCTGCGGCGCCGGACCCCGACGGCGACGAGGACGCCGAGCGGCACTCCCACGCGGGCAACCGCAAGCAGCGGTCGTTCTTGAAGGAACTGCCGCTGCTGATCGGCATCGCCCTGGTGCTGGCGCTGCTGATCAAGACGTTCCTGGTGCAGGCCTTCTCGATCCCGTCCGACTCGATGAACAACACCCTGCTCAAGGGCGACCGGGTGCTGGTCGACAAGCTCACCCCCTGGTTCGGCTCCGAGCCGAGCCGCGGCGAGGTCGTGGTCTTCCACGACCCGGGCGGCTGGCTGCCGGAGAATCCCACGCCCAGCAGCAATGTGGTGGTCAGGGGCCTGCAAAAGGGTCTGAGCTTCATCGGCCTGATGCCCTCGGCCGATGAGAAGGACCTGATCAAGCGGGTCATCGGGGTCGGCGGCGACACGGTGTCGTGCAAGGGCACGGGACCGCTGATGGTCAACGGCAAGGCGCTGGACGAGCCGTACATCTTCCCGGGCAACACGGCGTGCAGCCCCGAGGTGCCGTTCACGGTGCACGTGCCCAAGGGCCGGATCTGGGTGATGGGCGACCACCGGCAGGACTCGCTCGACTCCCGCTTCCACACCACGCTCCCGGGCGGCGGTACCGTCCCGAACGGCGACGTGGTCGGCCGCGCCATCGTGGTGGCCTGGCCGGTCAACCGCTGGGACGTGCTGTCCATCCCCGGTACGTTCTCGCAGCCCGGCATCAATGCCGCGGGCACGGCCGTCCCCGCGGTGGCCGGCGTCGCGGGCGCGCTGCCGCTGGTGCTGTGGCGCAGGCGGCGGCTGCTGTCCAGGCCCGATCCGGTCCAGCAGAGCGCGGAAGACTGCTGACCTGGGGCGTACCGCCGGGTAGGGTTCCGGTCCATGAGCAGCAGCAGCGGTGCGATAACCGGCACCACAGGGAGCACCGCACGACGTGGCACAGCCGGTGGCGCCGGCCGGACCGGACACCGGCTGTCCGGGGTGGCCATCGCCATCGGCTGTGTGCTGTTCCTGGGTGCGACGGTCTGGGCCGCCCTGGTCTACCGGCCCTACACGGTGCCGACCGACTCGATGGTGCCCACCGTTCAGCCGGGCGACCGGCTGCTGGCGCAGAAGGTGTCGGGCTCCGAGGTGCGCCGCGGTGACGTCGTCGTCTTCAAGGACAAGCTGTGGGGCGACGAACCGCTGGTCAAGCGGGTCGTCGGGGTCGGTGGCGACGTGGTCGCCTGCTGCGACGCCCAGGGCCGCCTGACGGTGAACGGCAAGCCGATCGACGAGACCTACCTCAAGGGCGGCGGCCCGGCCTCGATCGACCCGTTCAGCACCCGCGTACCGGCCGGTCAGCTCTTCCTGCTCGGGGACAACCGCGCGGTCTCCGAGGACTCCCGTCTCCACCTGTCCGACGCCCAGGGCGGCTCGGTCCCGGCGGGCGACGTGCGCGCCCGGGTGGACGGTGTGGCCTGGCCCGCCTCCCGGATCGGCCTGCTGTCGCGCACCTCGGCCTTCGGCGTCGTCCCGGGCGGCGGGTCCCCGGGCCGGGGGCCGCTCGGCCTGCTGCTGATCGCGATCGCCGCCGGGGTGGTGCTGATCCTGGGCGGGGCGGCCTACGACCCGGTCGCCAAACTGCTGAGGCGCAGGTGATCAGCGCGGACGTGCGAGGTGCGGGGAAGTTCCGCGCGGTCGTGAGACCGTGTGACGCACAATGGGGGCACGCACGGCTGAAGGGGAACACACGATGAGCGCCGAGGACCTCGAAAAGTACGAGACCGAGATGGAGCTGAAGCTCTACAGGGAGTACCGCGACGTCGTCGGCCTGTTCAAGTACGTGATCGAGACCGAGCGGCGGTTCTACCTCACCAACGACTACGAGATGCAGGTGCACTCGGTTCAGGGTGAGGTGTTCTTCGAGGTCTCGATGGCCGATGCCTGGGTATGGGACATGTACCGGCCGGCCCGCTTCGTGAAGCAGGTGCGGGTGCTCACGTTCAAGGACGTGAATGTCGAGGAGCTGAACAAGGCGGATCTGGACCTTCCGTCGGACGATTCGGGCTTCAACAACTGAGGTGGCGGGCCTGCGGGGGCCGCGGGGGCTTCGCGGCCGGTCCGGCGGGAGCGCCGGGGTGCCCCGGGTCTCGGCGTCCGGGTGCGCGGCCGTTTGTGCGGTGGGTGCCAGGCTGGGGCCGGGCAGGTCCGATGGGCGCGAGGCCGTGCGCCGGCCGGGCTCGGATCGGGCTCCGGGGGGGGCGCCCCCGGCGGGCTTCGGGTGGCCTGCCGAAAGTTATCCACAGACTGAGAGCAAGATCATCTTGAGCGTTTCCAGCTCTGTCACAGTGAGTGACGGAGGTGGTACTCATGAACGCACGAGGTGCGCTGGGGCGCTACGGCGAGGAGGTCGCGGTCCGCGCCCTGCAGGCCGCGGGCCTGACGGTGCTCGGCCGCAACTGGCGGTACGGCCGCCGCGGGGAGATCGACATTCTGGCGTCCGAGGGTGACGCCCTGGTGGTCTGCGAGGTCAAGACCCGGCGGGCCGGGCCCTTCCAGCACCCGATGGAGGCGGTGCCCCCGGCGAAGCTGGACCGGCTGCGGTCGCTGGCCGAGCGATGGACCGCCGAGCACGGCGGGGCGCCGCCGGGCGGGATCAGGATCGACCTGGTCGGGGTGATCCTGCCCGAGCGCGGCGGCCCCGCGGTCGAGCATGTGCGGGGGGTGGCGTGATGGGCTTCGCCCGTACGTGTTCGGTCGCGCTGATCGGCGTCGAGGGCGTCGTGGTCGAGGTCCAGGCCGACCTGGAACCCGGCCTCGCGGCCTTCACCCTGGTCGGCCTGCCCGACAAGAGCCTGGTCGAGAGCCGGGACCGGGTGCGCGCCGCGATCGTGAACAGCGGCGAGACCTGGCCGCAGAAGAAGCTCACCGTCGGCCTGAGCCCGGCGTCCGTGCCGAAGGGCGGCTCGGGGTTCGACCTGGCCGTGGCCTGCGCGCTGCTCGCCGCGAACGAGCGGATCGCCCCCGAGTCCATCGCCGACCTGATGATGATCGGCGAGCTGGGCCTGGACGGCCGGGTCCGCCCGGTGCGGGGCGTGCTGCCCGCGGTGCTCGCGGCGGCCGACGCGGGGTACCGCCATGTGGTGGTCCCCGAGCGCACCACCGCGGAGGCGTCGCTGGTGCCGGGTGTCGCGGTGCTGGGTGTGCGCAGCCTGCGCCAGCTGGTGGCGGTGCTCAATGACGAGCCGGTCCCGGAGGAGGACGACGAGGCGCCCTGCCGCGAGGGCCGGCCCGATCCGATACTGGCCGGGCTGACCGTGCCCGGCGGGGGAGTGGGCGCGGGGCTGGCCACCAGCCTGGGCGGCAGCGCGTCGGGCGGCGGCCTGGCGCTCGGCCCCGACCTGGCCGACGTGGCGGGGCAGTCCGCCGCCCGGCTCGCCCTGGAGGTCGCCGCGGCCGGCGCCCACCACCTCTATCTCAAGGGTCCGCCGGGCGCGGGCAAGACCATGCTGGCCGAGCGGCTGCCCGGCATCCTGCCCGCGCTGACCCGGCAGGAGTCCCTGGAGGTCACCGCGGTCCACTCGGTCGCCGGGATCCTCCCCGCGGGCCGCCCGCTGGTGGACGCGCCGCCCTTCTGCGCGCCGCACCACTCGGCCACGATGCCGTCCCTGGTCGGCGGCGGCAGCGGGCTGCCCCGGCCGGGAGCGGTCTCGCTCGCACACCGCGGAGTGCTCTTTCTGGACGAGGCGCCGGAATTCACCGTGAAATCCCTCGAAGCGCTGCGCCAGCCGCTGGAGTCGGGGCACGTGGTGGTGGCCCGCTCGGCGGGGGTGATGCGGCTGCCGGCCCGCTTCATGCTGGTGCTCGCCGCGAATCCGTGCCCCTGCGGGCGCCATTCACTGCTGGGGGCGGGCTGCGAGTGCTCACCGACGGCGGTTCGGCGCTACCAGGCCAGGCTGTCGGGGCCGCTGCTCGACCGGGTGGACCTGCGGGTGGAGGTCGAGGCAGTCAGTCGCTCCGAGCTGAT
Organism: Streptomyces sp. IBSBF 2435; assembly: GCF_036815005.1. NCBI lineage: Bacteria > Bacillati > Actinomycetota > Actinomycetes > Kitasatosporales > Streptomycetaceae > Streptomyces > Streptomyces sp. IBSBF 2435. The sequence continues at coordinate 55,980 of NZ_JAJSYW010000018.1, forward strand.
CGGCCGCGGGCCGGGGGAGAGCACCGCCGTGGTCGCCGCCCGGGTGCGGGAGGCCAGGGAGCGGGCCGCCGTGCGGTACGCCGACACCCCCTGGCGGGCCAACGGCGACATCCCCGGCCACGAGCTGCGCACCCGCTGGCCGGTCGCCCCCGGTGCGATGCACCCGGCCGAGCGCGACATGGAGCGCGGGCTGCTCACCGCCCGGGGCCTCGACCGGGTGCTGCGGGTCGCCTGGACACTGGCCGACCTGGCCGGGCACTCCCGCCCGGACGCCGAGGACGTCAGGGCGGCCCTGCAACTGCGCACCGGTGTGAGCCGGGGTCCCGCGACGGCCGGGAGCCGGTGATGGCGGCCGAGCCGCAGGACCCGGCCGGCCTGGCGGAGGCGATGCGGCAGCTCTACGAGGCCGGGGGAGACGGCGGGCCGGCGGCTCGGGGGCCGGCCGGGCGCAGCGGGTGGCAGGAACGGCTGGCAAGAGCGGCACTGACCCGGATCGCCGACCCCGGGGACGAGGTGATGGGGCGGGCACTGCGGAACCGCGGGGCGCAGGGGGCGCTGGCGGCCGCGCGCTGCGGGCGGGCGCTGCCGGGGGCGAGCCCGCGCCGAACGGCGGGTTACGCCCGGCGGGCGGTCCGCGCCGACCCGGTGGCCGATCTGGCCGCCGCCTGCCGGGCAGGGGCTCGCTTCGTCTGCCCGGGGGACGGCGACTGGCCGGGGCAGCTCGACGACCTCGGGGCGCAGCGCCCCTACGGGCTGTGGGTGCGCGGGCGGCCGTCACTGCGGCTGTGGGCGCTGCGGTCGGTCGCGGTGGTCGGCTCGCGGGCGTGCACGGACTACGGAGCCCATATGGCGGCCGGGCTCGGTGCGGGGCTGGCCGAGGCGGGCTGGGTGGTGGTCTCCGGCGCCGCCTACGGGGTGGACGGGGTGGTGCACCGCAGCGCCCTGGCCGCGGGCGGCGCCACCATCGGGGTGGTGGCCAGCGGGGTGGACGTGCCGTATCCGCCGGGCAATGCCGAGCTGATCGGTCGGATCGCGGAATACGGCCTGTTGGTCGGCGAGTTGCCGCCCGGCGACCATCCCACCAGGAGCCGCTTCGTGCTGCGCAACCGGGTGATCGCCGCCCTGACCCGGGGCACGGTGGTGGTCGAGGCCCGCTATCGCAGCGGCTCGCTGATCACCGCCCGACGGGCGGCGGCGATGGGCCGGGTCACCATGGGGGTGCCGGGGCCGTGCACCAGCGGTCTGTCGGAAGGGGTGCACGAGTTGCTGCGCGGGGGCGCGGCGGTGGTGACCGATGCGGCCGAAGTCGTCGAGCTGGTCGGCGAGATCGGCGCCGACCTGGCACCGCAGCGGCGCGGGCCTGTGCTGCCCCGCGATCTGCTCGGCCCGGCGGCGGCACGGGTGCTGGAGGCGGTGCCGGGCCGGGGCGCGGCCGACGAGCGGCAGATCGCCGACGCCGCCGGGTCCACCTGCGACGACACGCTGAGCAGGCTCTACGAATTGCAGGCGCTCGGCTTCGTCGAACGGTGCGAAGGGAGGTGGCAGTTGGTCCGTACCACGGGGGACGAGCGCGCGCGGCGCACCGGTTGACGTGACCGGTACACCATCAGGTGACAATGCAGGCCTGTGACCTGGGGTGATCGCGGGACGCGGAGTTCGGGCGCCGGTGGCATCCGATGATGGCCCGATGCGGACGTTCGGCGGCCCCCGCGCCGGACCCGTAGCCGGTCCGGCGTCCACGCACCCGTAGAGGAACGTATCTGCGCATGTCCCGTACGGATGATGTAGCAATGAGCGACGTTATGGTCACGCTACGCTCTCAGAGGCTCGCTTTTTTGTCCACGTCACTGCAGAACGGCGCACAACGACGTATGCCCCAGCACACCCCCGGGTCCGAACGGGCGACGGCCGCGACCACCGTGCCGCCCGCCACCCCGCGGCACGCCGCCCCCACGTCGCTCGACGCGTTGTGGCGGACTTACAAGTCCACGGGGGACGCACGGCTGCGCGAGCAGTTGATCCTGCACTACTCGCCGCTGGTGAAATACGTGGCCGGCCGGGTCAGCGTGGGGCTTCCGGCCAATGTGGAGCAGGCCGACTTCGTGTCGTCCGGGGTGTTCGGGCTGATCGACGCGATCGAGAAGTTCGACCCGGACCGGGCGATCAAATTCGAGACCTACGCCATCACCCGGATCCGCGGCGCCATGATCGACGAGCTGCGCGCCCTGGACTGGATCCCGCGGTCGGTGCGGCAGAAGGCCAGGGCGGTGGAGCGGGCCTACGCCACCTTGGAGGCCAAGCTCCGACGCACCCCCAGCGAGCCCGAGGTCGCCGCCGAGATGGGCGTCGGCCTGGAGGAGCTGCACGGCGTCTTCAGCGCTCTGTCGCTGGCCAACGTGGTGGCCCTGGAGGAGCTGCTGCACGTCGGCGCCGACGGCGGCGGCCGGCTCAGCCTGGTGGACACCCTGGAGGACACCGGCGCCGACAACCCGGTCGAGGTCGCCGAGGACCGCGAGCTGCGCCGGCTGCTCGCCCGCGCCGTCAACACCCTGCCCGAGCGGGAGAAGACCGTGGTCACCCTCTACTACTACGAGGGCCTGACGCTGGCCGAGATCGGCCAGGTGCTCGGCGTCACGGAGAGCCGGGTCAGCCAGATCCACACCAAGTCGGTGCTTCAACTGCGGGCAAAGCTCGCCGACGTCGGCCGGTGACCGCGGCGCCGCACTGTCTACAGTGGTGGGATGCCCAGGATTCGAGCGGCCTCGGTGGCCGAACACCGCACGATGCAGCGCCGGGCCCTGCTGGACGCCGCCCGCTCGCTCCTTTCGGAGGGCGGCACGGAGGCACTGACCTTCCCGGCTCTGGCCGAGCGCACCGGGCTGGCCCGCTCGTCGGTCTACGAATACTTCCGCTCCCGGGCCGCGGTGGTCGAGGAGCTGTGCGCGGTTGACTTCCCGGTCTGGGCGGCCGAGGTCGAGGCCGCGATGGAGACCGCGGACAGCGCTGAGGGCCGGATCGAGGCCTACGTCCGCAGCCAGCTGACCCTGGTCGGTGACCGCAGGCACCGCGCCGTCGCGGCGATCTCCGCCGGCGAGCTCGACACCGGCGCCCGGGAGAAGATCCGCGCCGCCCACGGCGGCCTGGTGGCCATGGTGGTCGCCGCCCTGTCCGACCTCGGCCACGACGAGCCCAGGCTGACCGCCATGCTGCTGCAGGGCGTCGTCGACGCCGCCGTCCGCCGCATCGAACTGGGCGCCGCCGAGGACCCCGAGCGGATCACCCGGGCCGCGATAACCATGGCCCTGCACGGCGCCGCCGGCTGACCCCGCCCCGTCCGCGTCCGGGCCGTGCCCTCACACCGGCGCCGCGACCCCGTACACCGGTAGCAGCCGGGAAGGACCCGGGCGGCGTATCCAGGACGGCAGCAGCAACAGCGGATCGAGATAGACGTCGCCGCCAGGACCCGAACGCAGCAGCCCCCAGTGCAGGCAGCCCGCGGGGCAGTGCGCGAGCCTGCCTTCCACCGTGCCGACCCGCTGCCCCGCCGCCACCCGGGCGCCGACCGGCACCGCCGCCCGCACCGGCTCGTAGCTGATCCGCAGCGCCGGGCCGATCCGCAGCACCAGCACACCCGTGCCGCCCACGCGCCCGGCGAAGACCACCTCGCCCGGCGCCGCCGCGCGCACCACCGCGCCCGGGCCCGCCCGCAGGTCGACCCCGCGGTGCCCGGCGCCCCACCCCGTGGCGGGCGGCTCGAAGGCGCGCAGCACCACCGGCCGCCCCCGCGGCCCCGGGCCCGACACCGGCCAGCTCCGCCCGCCGCCCGGCCCGCCGGGACCGGCGCCGGGCGCCGGAGCGGCCCCGCCCGCACCGGCCAGCAGGGCCGCGATCATCGTGAACCACATCATTGTGAATGCCATGACACGACGATCCCGCATCCCGCCGCCCGCAGGATGATCATGGCCGGCTGCCTGTGGACAACTCGGGTGTCGCCGGTGACGCCACCGGTCCCGTACACTTTCTCTGGCGATCCGGGTCACCGGGTCGACTTCGCACGCCCCGCCACCCACCCCCTTCCCGGGGACGGTGGCCGCGCCCCTCGGTCCCTCGTGGCACGGCGCGTCGGGGTGTCAGGCGCGACCGTCGTCCGGTGGTCGCGGTAACCGAGTACATCAAGGAGTACGGCCATGGCCGTCGTCACGATGCGGGAGCTGCTCGAGAGCGGCGTCCACTTCGGGCACCAGACCCGTCGCTGGAACCCGAAGATGAAGCGATTCATCTTCACCGAGCGCAACGGCATCTACATCATCGACCTGCTCCAGTCGCTGTCGTACATCGACCGCGCCTACGAGTTCGTCAAGGAGACCGTCGCGCACGGCGGCTCCATCATGTTCGTGGGTACGAAGAAGCAGGCGCAGGAAGCCATCGCCGAGCAGGCCTCGCGCGTCGGCATGCCCTACGTCAACCAGCGCTGGCTGGGCGGCATGCTCACCAACTTCTCGACCGTCTACAAGCGCCTGCAGCGCCTGAAGGAGCTCGAGGAGATCGACTTCGAGGATGTGGCCGCGTCCGGCCTCACCAAGAAGGAGCTGCTGGTCCTCTCCCGCGAGAAGGACAAGCTGGAGAAGACCCTGGGCGGCATCCGCGAGATGCAGAAGGTGCCCAGCGCGGTCTGGATCGTCGACACCAAGAAGGAGCACATCGCCGTCGGTGAGGCGCGCAAGCTCCGCATCCCAGTGGTCGCGATCCTCGACACCAACTGCGACCCCGACGAGGTCGACTACAAGATCCCGGGCAACGACGACGCGATCCGCTCCGTCACGCTGCTCACCCGGGTGATCGCCGACGCCGTCGCCGAGGGCCTGATCTCCCGCTCCGGTGCCGCGCTGGGCGACAAGAAGGCCGAGGGCGCCCCGGCGGAGCCGCTGGCCGAGTGGGAGCGTGACCTGCTCGAAGGCGAGAAGAAGGCCGACGACGCGACCGAGGCCCCCGCCGCGGCCGAGGCACCCGCTGCCGAGGCCCCGGCTGCGACCGAGGAGCCTGCCGCTGCCGAGGCCGCCACCGAGGCCCCGGCCGAGGACGCGCCGGCCGACGCCGCGCCGGCCGCCGAGGGCGACGCCGAGCAGGCCTGACCTTCAGGCCGGCGGCGCATGTCCGCCGGCACCACGTGTGACGACGGCGGGGGCCAATTGCCCCCGCCGTCCACCCGTGGATCCACCGACCATTCGGGAAGAGACTCAAACCCATGGCGAACTTCACCGCCGCTGACGTCAAAAAGCTCCGCGAGCTGACCGCCGCGGGCATGATGGACTGCAAGAACGCCCTTGTGGAGGCCGAAGGCGACCTGGACAAGGCCGTCGAGATCCTTCGGGTCAAGGGCCAGAAGGGCGTCACCAAGCGCGAGGGCCGCTCGGCCTCCAACGGCGCCGTGGTGTCCCTGATCGCCGCCGACAACTCCGAGGGCGTCCTCGTCGAGCTGAAGTGCGAGACCGACTTCGTCGCCAAGGGCGACAAGTTCGTCGCCGTCGCCGACGCCGTCGCCGCGCACGTGGCCAGCAGCAAGCCGGCCGACATCGACACGCTGCTCGGCTCCGAGATCAAGCCCGGCCAGACCGTGCAGGCCTTCGTCGACGAGGCGAACGCCACCCTCGGCGAGAAGATCGTCCTCGACCGCTTCGCGCAGTTCACCGGCGGCTACGTGGCCTCCTACCTGCACCGCACCAGCCCGGACCTGCCCCCGCAGGTCGGCGTGCTGGTCGAGCTGGACAAGGCCGACGCGCAGACCGCCAAGGACGTCGCGCAGCACATCGCCGCCTTCGCGCCGAAGTACCTGACCCGTGACGAGATCGACGCCGACACCGTCGAGAACGAGCGCCGGGTCGCCGAGGCCACCGCCCGCGAGGAGGGCAAGCCCGACGCCGCCCTGCCGCGTATCGTCGAGGGCCGCGTGAACGGCTTCTTCAAGGAGAACGTCGTCCTTGAGCAGGCGTTCGCCAAGGACGCCAAGAAGACCGTCCAGAAGGTGCTGGACGAGGCCGGAGTCACGCTCAAGCGCTTCGCCCGCTTCCGCGTCGGCGTCTGACCGCTGGGGACGCAGACCGAGTCCCGGGTGCCGCCGGCAGCGAATGGCCGGCGGCCCCGCTAGGGTCGTACGCGGGCGGCTGCCCGCCGGCCGGCCGCAGATGTGACAAGGAGGCCATTGCCGTACCGGGAACCCACGAGGACCCACGGCAATGGCCTCCTTTGTACGTGCACGAGGAGCTCTCCATGAACGAAGGCGCCGCACAGGCCCCGACCACCGTGTCCGCCGCCGTCCGCGACGGCGCACCGCGCCGCCGCTTCCTGCTCAAGCTGTCCGGCGAGGCGTTCGCCGGCGGCGGCGGCCTCGGCGTCGACCCCGATGTCGTGCACGCCGTCGCCCGCGAGGTCGCCGCCGTCGTCGCGGACGGTTACGAGATCGCCCTCGTCGTCGGAGGCGGCAACTTCTTCCGCGGCGCGGAACTGCAACAGCGCGGCATGGACCGGGCCCGCTCCGACTACATGGGCATGCTCGGCACCGTCATGAACTGCCTCGCGCTCCAGGACTTCCTGGAGAAGGAGGGCGTCGAGACCCGGGTGCAGACCGCGATCACCATGGGCCAGGTCGCCGAGCCGTACATCCCGCTGCGTGCCGTACGGCACTTGGAGAAGGGCCGCGTGGTGATCTTCGGCGCGGGTATGGGTATGCCGTACTTCTCCACCGACACCACCGCGGCACAGCGTGCGCTGGAGATCGACGCCGCCGCGATGCTGATGGGCAAGAACGGGGTGGACGGCGTCTACGACTCCGACCCGAAGCTGAACCCGGACGCGGTCAAGTTCGACGCACTGGAGTACGGCGAGGTCATCGCCCGCGACCTGCGGGTCGCCGACCTCACCGCGATCACCCTGTGCCAGGACAACAAGCTGCCGATCCTGGTCTTCGAACTGCTCGCCGAGGGCAACATCGCCCGGGCGGTCAGGGGTGAGAAGATCGGCACGCTGGTCAACACCCAGGGCACCCGGGAGTAGCCGCAACCCGCCACGGGGGATGGACAACACGCTGCCGGTCGGACACCGTGCAGGACAGACGCACGCAGGGGCCGCGCCTCCAGGGCTCCGCCTTCTGACTACCAGGAGCACATGGTGATTGAAGAAACCCTCCTCGAAGCCGAGGAGAAGATGGAGAAGGCTGTCACCGTCGCCAAGGACGACTTCGCGGCGATCCGAACCGGCCGTGCGCACCCGGCGATGTTCAACAAGATCGTGGCCGAGTACTACGGCGCCGTCACGCCGATCAACCAGCTCGCCTCCTTCGCGGTACCCGAGCCGCGGATGGCGGTGATCACCCCCTTCGACAGCAGCAGCCTGCGCAACATCGAAGAGGCGATCCGCAACTCCGACCTCGGCGTCAACCCGAGCAACGACGGCCGTATCATCCGGGTGGTCTTCCCGCAGCTCACCGAGGAGCGCAGGCGGGAGTACATCAAGGTCGCCAAGTCCAAGGGCGAGGACGCCAAGATCTCCATCCGCAGCATCCGCCGCAAGGCGAAGGAGACCCTGGACAAGTTCGTCAAGGACGGCGACACCGGCGAGGACGAGGTGCGCCGCGCCGAGAAGGAGCTGGACGACACCACCGCGAAGTACGTGGCGCAGGTCGACGAACTGCTCAAGCACAAGGAGACGGAGCTGCTGGAGGTCTGACCCTCCGGTCCGCCCGCCGCACCCCGCCCGACCTTTACCGTCCCTCATGACCCCCGACGACGACGCGAGGCGAAGCTCAGTGAACGACTCTTCCTGGGGCGCTTCGCCACGCGCCGGCCACTGGGGAGCGCCCGAGGACACGGTCGTAGCCCCGGCGGGTTCCGCGGCGGGAAACGGGACCAGGAGGAAGACTCCTTCCATGCCACCGCCACCCCCCCCGGCACCGGCCGCACCTACAACCGGGCCACCCGCGCGGGG
>NZ_JAJSYW010000019.1:0-48119 GCF_036815005.1 Streptomyces sp. IBSBF 2435
CCGCCCACCCGACCCCGCTAGGGCAACAGCTCAGACCTCGGCCGGGGTCCACACCAGACCCCAGCCATACGCGTAGTCGACAATCCGCTGCGGACTCACCCCCCGCCGGACGGCGAGATGGCGGACCTCCCGCCGTACCCGCAGCGCGTCCCCCTCCGGGGTGAGCAGAAGCAGCGCGCAGGCCGTGGAGTCGGGGCCGCCGGGGCCGAGGGCGAAGTCCTGCGGCGGCCCGTGGTCGGGCCGCACCATGACCGTGCCGCGCACATCGGCGAAGCTGCGCCCGGCGCCGCGCAGCGCGAGGTAGACCAGGACCCGCCGGAACCGCACCGTGTGGTCGAGGTTGACGCTCAGCTCGGCCCCGCCGGCCCCGCCCCGGTCCACGTCCAGCCGCACGTACGGCGGCAGCCGCAACGCACCGGCGGCGCCGCCCAGCGGCTGGACCACCCCCTTGCGACCGTCGGCGAGTTCGAAAAGCGCGCACAGCTCGACGCCCGCCGCCGTACCCCCCTGCGCGCCGAAGGCGATCCGCAGCAGCCCGGGCCCGGCGCACATACCGTCGGACGGCAGGAGCACAGAGGACGGCGGCGCGGGCCGCGGTTCGGCCGGGAGAACAGGCGCGGCGAGGACGACGGCCCGCAGCCGCCACCCGTCGCCGTCCCCCTCCCGGTAGCACTCGCCGACCACCAGCATCCGCCCGCCGGTGACACCGCCGCAGTCGAGCCGCACCGAACGCGCGCCCTCGGCCGCCGCGCTCAGCCGCAGTCCGGGGATGCGGCCGAGCGGGCCGCCCTCGGCGCGTACGACCACGAGCACCGCGGTCACTGCTCTTTCGAGTGACGCCAGGTCGAGGACGAGGGTGTCGACAACGGTGCCGCCGGCGCGCTCGCGGGAGTGCGTGACCGCTCCCGAGCCGTGCGCGGGCACATCCGCGTCGACGAGATCGCCGACCCCGCGCGGTGCCCCGCCGACGAGCAGAAGCGCGCACATATCGGCACGCGGTATGTCAGGACCGGTCCGCCGGCCGAACTCCAGCCGGACTTCGGCGGTCGGCAAACGGACACTCTCCCCCCTGCGCAGCATCATGTTGCCCCTCCCCCGGTGCGTCATGACTCCCCGATATCCCCTCGGACACACGCCTTTTACCTGATCACACCATGTCTTGGTGACCGGTTTCCGAGGATTCGCTCATATTGGGGACGTGGTGTCGCTCCCCGCCCGTCAAACAACCCTCTAATCGGTCTCCCCAACGACCACATCGTGGGCTTAACTTATGGCCCATGACCACCCCCCGCGGTTCGTACGGTGGCGGCTACGGCGGCTACTCCCCCTCGTCTTCGTCCTTCCCGGACACCCCGATCTACGACAGCCTCGTGGCCGAGCGCGGCACCCCGCAGATCGCGCCCATCCGCGTGCCGTCGCCGTACTCCGGCTACGACGCGGGACTCGCCAACGGCTACAGCGGCGGCAGCAACCTGCCGGCCCTGCCAGCGCTTCCCGCGCTGCCGTCGGGTCCGTCCTCGCCGTCGTACCAGCAGCCGCAGCCCGCGGCGCAGGGCGGCTACCAGGGCGGCGGCTACCAGCAGCCGCCCGCGCCGTACATCCCGCAGCCGGCCGCGCCACGCGGCGGCTACGGCGGCAACGGCTACCCGAACGCCAACGGCAACGGCTATCCGGCCATGCCGCCGCAGCCCTCGCCCAGCGGTTACGAGGCCGCCCGGCCGGTGCCGCCGCGTCCCGTACCGCCGCGGCAGGTGCCCGGCGGGCACCCGGAGGACCAGTACCCGCGGCGCAACCTCGGCCAGGGCGGCGGGGGCTACTACCAGGGCTGATCCGTTACGGCGGGCTGGAAGAATGGCGTCATGACCACGCCTCGTCTCAGCGCGCTGCACGTGTACCCGGTCAAGTCGCTGCGCGCCGTCGGCATGCAGGAGGCGGTCGTCGAGCCGTGGGGGCTCGCGGGGGACCGCCGCTGGATGCTGGTCGACGCCGCCGCCGACAGCGCGCTGACCCAGCGGGAACAACCGCGTCTGGCGCTGCTCGCCGCACTGCCCGTGGGGGGTGGCGGCCTGCGGCTGACCGGGCCCGGGCTCCCGCCGCTGGACGTCCTGCCGCCCGCCGAGGGGCCGTTGCGGACGGTGCGGCTCTTCGCCGGCAAGGTCGACGTCATGTCCGCTGGCGAGGAGGCCGACGCCTGGTTCTCCGGCTTCCTGGGCATGGCGGCGCGGCTGGTGCACCTGGACGACCCTGCGGTCCGGCGCCCGATCGACCCGCGGTACGCGCTGCCCGGCGAGACGGTCAGCCTCGCCGACGGCTATCCGCTGCTGGTCACCACGGCCGCCTCGCTCGACGCCCTGAACGCGCTGATCGCCGCGGGCGACCGGGCGCAGGAGGGTCCGCTGCCGATGAACCGCTTCCGGCCCAACGCGGTGATCGAGGGCACCGCGCCCTGGGCCGAGGACGACTGGCGCCGGGTGCGGATCGGCGAGGTGACCTTCCGGGTGCCCAAGGCCTGCTCGCGCTGCGTGGTCACCACCACCGACCAGGACGCCGGGACCCGCGGCAAGGAGCCGCTGCGCACCCTGGGCCGGCACCGCAGGATCGGATCCGGGCTGATTTTCGGACAGAATCTGGTACCCGAGCATTCCGGAACCCTGCGCGTGGGCGATCCGTTGACGATGGTGAAGTAACGCGTCGATGCGGCATGCCCGTGGCCCCAGCGGGATAGAAGACCACACGCATGAGTCGCGCCGCTTGCGGTAGCTGAACGGGTGGAGGGGGTGGTCAGCCATGGCTCGTCGCACAAGGCTCACCAAGCGCGGGTGGCGGTGGCGGCGCAATCCGCTGCGCCGGCGTTCCGACGTCGTCGAGGCGTGGCTCGGAGTCGTCACCATCCTGCTGTTCTGCGTGGCTCCGCTGGCGGGCTGGTGGGCGGGGCAGTCCGTCGACCGCACCTTGCAGCGCGTGGCGCGCACCCAGCGGACCGAACGCACCCTGGTGCCCGCCGCGGTGGTGCAGTCCCCCGCGGCGTCCGACGCCACCGCGGCGCCCGGCGCGGCGAAGGCGGCGGCAGCGGCGGCCGGCGCCGACTCCGACCCGCGGCGCGGCGATGTGCTGCGCTGGATCGCGCCCGACCACTCGCTGCACACGGCGAAGGTTCCGGTGGGCCTGGAGGTCTGGCGCGGCAATGAGATGCTGCTGTGGACGGACAGCACCGGCGTGCTCGTACCGCCGCCGCTGGACAATGCCACGGCCACCACGCACGCGGTGCTCGCGGGCCTGGCGACCGGCAGCGCGGCCGGCGGGGTCCTGCTGGTGTCCCGGCAGGTCCTGATGTGGCGGCTGATGCGGCGCAGAATGGACTCCTGGGAGCGCGAGTGGGCCAGGATCGGCCAGGACTGGGGCCGGGCCGGCGCGGGCGGCTGACGGGCGGCGCGGACCATTGCGGCGGGCGGCGGTGTCCGCCTGACGGGCTGTCGTCAACGACCACCCGCCGCGCGCGCTACGGTTGATCCCCGGTCGCCCGAAGCAAGAGGTGGGGGCAGCAGCCCGATGGCACATGGCGTGGTGCAGGTCACCAACCCGAGCAGTTCGCGGTGGCGGCGCCGCACAGGTGAGTACGCCACCGTGGCCGCCGCCCTGGAGGCGGCGGGCGAGGGCGACGTGCTGTCGGTGTCCGCCGGCACCTACCGGGAGAATCTGGTGGTCGACCAGGCGGTCACCCTGCGCTGCGCGGACGGACCCGGCACGGTCCGTATCGCCCCGGCGTCCGGAGTGGCGCTGACCGTACGGGCAGCGGCCTCGGTGCACGACCTGCTGATCGAGGGCCAGGACGGCGCCGCCGCCGCACTGCTGGTGGAGGCCTGCGCCCCCGAGCTGTCGGGACTGCGGATCAGCACCCGTTCCGCGGTCGGCCTGGAGGTGCGCGACAGCGCGCGTCCCACAGTGCGCGGCTGCACGGTCGACAACCCGGCCGGGCTCGGCATCAGCGTGCTGGACGCGGCGGGCGGGCTGTTCGAGGACTGCGAGGTGGTCGCGGCCGGCCAGAGCGGTGTCGCGGTACGCGGCGGCGGCAGCCCCCGGCTTGAGCGCTGCCGCGTGCACCACACGTCGGGCTCCGGTCTTTCCGTCACCGGTGAGCACAGCTCGATCGAGGCGGTGGGCTGCGAGATCTTCGAGATCCACGGCACCGGGCTGCACCTGTCGCAGCGCGCGTCCGGGAGCCTGACCGACTGCCAGCTGCACCGCACCACCGGCGACGGCATCTCGCTCGACACCGACGCGGTGCTGGCGATGGCCGACTGCGACATCCACGACATCCCGGAGAACGCGGTCGATCTGCGGGCCCGCTCGGTGCTCACCCTGACCCGCTGCACGGTCCGCCGTTTCGGCCGCAACGGCCTGTCGGTGTGGGACCCGGGCACCAGGGCCGACGCCAACCAGTGCGAGATCCACGACAGCACCGGCGACTATCCGGCGGTGTGGGTCAGCGACGGCGCCGTCGCCATACTGGACGCCTGCCGTGTGCACGACGTACCGGACGCGCTGTTCGTGCTGGACCGCGGCTCACGCGCGGACGTCGTCGACAGCGACTTCACGCAGATCCGCAATACGGCGGTGTCGGTGAGCGACGGCGCCAACGTCCAGCTCGACGACTGCCGGATCCGGGAGGCCGCGACCGGCGCCTGGTTCCGCGACCACGGCAGCGGCGGCACCTTCGCCCAGGTCACCATCGACGACACCGCGACCGGCGTGATCGTCACCAAGGGCGCCGACCCGGCCCTCGACCGCTGCACGGTCACCAACGCGACCGAGTCCGGCATCTATGTGTCGGCCGAGGGCCGCGGCACCTTCACCGGCTGCCGGGTGACCGGCAGCAAGGGCTACGGCTTCCACATCATCGACGGCTGCCGGTCCACCCTGACCCGGTGCCGTACCGAGCGCTGCGCCCGCGGCGGGTACGAATTCGCCGAGCCGGGCCCGGTCACCGAGGACTGCTCCAGTGACCGCACCGCCGCGCCCGAGCCCGCGCCGGTCCCTGCCCCCGCGGCGCCCGACCGGCAGCCCGCGGCCCAGTCGTACGGCCTGCTCGGCGGGGTACCGCAGCAGCGGCCCGCGGAGGCGGAGCCGGCTGCCGTACCCGCGGCGCGGGAGAGCACCGAGGTGCTGGACGACCTCGACGCCCTGGTCGGCCTGGACAGCGTCAAGCGCGAGGTCCGCACCCTGATAGACATGATCGCGGTGGGCCGCCGCCGGGAGCAGGCCGGCCTCAAGGCGCCGTCCCCGCGCCGCCACCTGGTCTTCACCGGCTCCCCCGGCACCGGCAAGACCACCGTGGCGCGGCTCTACGGCGAGATCCTGCACTCGCTCGACGTCCTGGAGCGCGGCCACCTGGTGGAGGTGGCCAGGGTCGACCTGGTCGGCGAGCACATCGGCTCCACGGCGATCCGCACCCAGGAGGCCTTCGACCGGGCCCGCGGCGGCGTGCTGTTCATCGATGAGGCCTACGCGCTGGCACCGGAGGACGCGGGGCGGGACTTCGGCCGGGAGGCCATCGACACCCTGGTGAAGCTGATGGAGGACCACCGGGACGCGGTGGTGGTGATCGTGGCCGGCTACACGGCGGAGATGGAGCGCTTCCTGGCGTCCAACCCCGGTGTGGCGTCCCGCTTCTCCCGGACCATCACCTTCGGCGACTACACCGCCGACGAGCTGCTGAGCATCGTGCAGTCGCAGGCCGCAGAGCACGAGTACCGGCTCGGCGAGGACGCGGGCGAGGCGCTGCTCAAGTATTTCACTGCGCTCCCCAAGGGACCGGCCTTCGGCAACGGCAGGGCGGCGCGGCAGACCTTCGAGGCGATGGTGGAGCGGCACGCGGTGCGCCTGGCACATGTCGCGGAGCCGACGCACGACGAATTGCAGCTGCTCTACCCGGAGGACCTGCCGGAACTGCCCTGAGCCGGCAGCGCTCTGCCCTCCGCCCCCGCCAGCCGGGCGAGCAGCGCGGCCCGCTCCCGTGCGAAGGCCGGGTCCGCCTGGAAGCCGGAGTGGCCGCGTACGGGCTCCGGCAGCGGGTGGCGGGCGCTGCGGCCGTACGCCACCGGGTCGAGCAGCGGGCCGCGGTCCACCGGGCCTTCAGGACCCGCGAGCAGGACCGGGCCGCCGATCGGGTCGGTGCGGCGCCACAGATTGCGCCAGGCGTGCATGTCGCGGTGCAGTCCGCGCAGCGGCCCGGGCCCGAAGTACGCGGGGAACCAGCGGCCGTACAGCCGGGCCAGGGGGCAGCCGTAGGTGAGCAGGGCGACCCGGCCCCTGGCGGCGGGGTCGAGCTGCCAGACCGCGGCGGCGGCCAGCACGCCGCCCTGCGAGTGGCCCGACAGGATGATCCGCCCGCCCGTGCGCGCGGTCCAGGACGCCATCCGCCAGCTGAGGTCGGGCACGGCGCGCTCGGCGTAGCACGGCGGCGCGAAGGGGTGGGCGGCGCGCGGCCAGAAGGTGCCGACGTCCCACAGGATGCCGACGGTGCGGCGGGCCGCCGGATCGCGGTAGGCCCGGCGGCCGAGCGCCACCAGGGCGACGACGCCCGCCCCGACCAGCCAGGAGCCGGTCGCCTGCGCGGCCCCGGCCAGCGCCGATACGGCGGCTGGCGCGCCGGCCGCCCGGTCCTGCGGTGTGCCGCCGCCCGTCCAGGCACCGGCGACGGCGCCGGCCCCCAGGACGAAGGCCGCCGCGCAGACCACGGCGGCCAGCAGCGGCGCGCGGTCGGTCAGCCCGGCGCGGGCGAGGGCGCCGGCGATCTGCCGGGTACGGGCCGGCCGGTGCTGCTCGTCCGGGTACATCGCCTCCACCTCGCCCCGCAGCGCCCGTTCCCGGCGGCGCAGCCGCCACAGCACGGCGGCACCGGTCACGGCGAGCAGCGCGAGCACCACGGGGATCACCGACGCCTCCCAGGTGAGCACGGCGGGCGGTCCCGGCAGCGGACTGCCCGCCTCCCCCGGCGTGCGCCCCCGGTCCAGCACGTCGGCGGCCCGCTGCGCCAGCCCGCCGGTCAGCACCCCGCCGAGGCCGCACGCGAGCAGCGCGACTGCGGGGCCCGCCAGGCCCCGCAGCGCGACAGCGCAGGACGGGGTGTCCCCGTGGCCTGCGGGCGGTCCGTCCGCCGCGCCTGTCCGGGCCGGCGGCACGGCCGTTACGGCGTCCGCCGCCGGTCCCGTGTCACCGGACGCCGCGTCCCGCGGCGGCGCCCGGTGCAGCAGCAGGGCCGACGCCGCCAGTACCGCGATCAGCGCACCCTGGAGCACCGTCAGGGCGGTGAAGGCCTGCGCCGCCGGCAGTCGTCCCGCCGAGGTCCAGCCGGCCCGGTGCCAGCCCGTGTAGAGGGCGGCGGCGGTCAGCGCGGCGAGGGAGCAGCCGAGCAGGGCGCGGCTGACGCCGTGGTCGGTGGCCTCGTCGGGCCCCGCCTCGCTGCGGGCGGCCCGGCAGGTGACCGTGACGGCCGTCGCGGCCAGGGCGGCGATCGAGGCGGCCAGTGCCCAGCCGAGTGCCTGGAGCGGCAGTGCGGCGGCGCCGCGGTCCTGGCGCAGCGCGGGGAAGGTGACGGCCGCGGCCACCGTGAGAAGCCCCGCCGCGGTGTGGGCGGTACGCAGCCGGGCGACCGAGCGGCGGCCGTACCAGAAGCCCGGCTGGGCCAGCGGCGGGGCGCCCGGGGCCGGCGCGGGGCCGGGGGCCGGGCGCTGCGACTCGTACGCCGACCAGGTGCGGTGCGACAGCCACCACAGCAGCGCGGTCAGTGCGGCGGGGAAGAGGGCGGCCAGGGCGAGCCTGCGGCCCGGTTCGCTCCACCAGCCGCCGCGCCCGGCGGCCGCGAAGCCGAGCCAGGAGGCGCCGCGGCTGCACCTCGCGCTGCCCGCGCACTGCCAGCCGACCAGGTCGAGCGCCACCTCGCCGGCCGCGGCGACCAGCAGCACGGTGAGGGTGAGGGCGAGCAGCCGGACGGCCGTCCCGTAGCCGCGGGCCAGCCGCAGCCGGTGCGAGGGCGGGCGCATCCAGTGCGCCAGGTTCGCGATCATGAACGGGAGCAGCAGCAGCCACAGCGCCCGGCTGCCGTTGCCCGAGGTGAGGTTGGCCCAGCAGTAGGCCTCGGGCACCGGCTCCTCGCGGCGCTGCCCCGGGTGCTCCTCGGCGTCCGCGTCGCAGGCGCGGCGGTGGACGCCGGCCGTGGCGTCGCCCGCGAGGCAGACCGTGCGGGGGTCGTCGAGCATCCGCTCGGGGGTGGTGCCGCCGACACCGTGGACCAGAAGCTCCAGGGCGAGCCGCGGCTGGCTTGCCGCGTCGATGTCCGTCCCGACCGTCACGGCTGCCTCCTGTGCCCCCTCCGTCCCGGATGTGGCGCCCGACCCGGCCTGCGGTCGGCCCTCCGCGGTACCGGGCGGCCCGCGATCGGGCCGCGCGGGCGCGGTTCACCGCCGCCAGGGTGTTCCGACCCGTGGCCCGGCATACACCGGAGGGCGCGGTGCGTGGAAGGATGACCGCAGCGCGCCGGCAGACGGCATCGCACACAACGAGGCGGACAGAACGAGGTCACGGGTGAGCGACAACCAGAACCTCCTCGCGGAGCAGCGCCGTGCACTGATCCTTGACGAGGTGCGGCGACGCGGCGGAGTGCGGGTCAACGAACTGACCCGCAGGCTCAATGTCTCGGACATGACGGTGCGCCGCGACCTGGACGCACTGGCCCGGCAGGGCGTGGTCGAGAAGGTGCACGGCGGTGCGGTGCCGGTGGTCGAGGCCAGCAGTCACGAGCCGGGCTTCGAGGCGAAGTCGGGGCTCGAACTGGGCGCCAAGGAGGCCATCGCGACGGCCGCCGCCACACTGGTGGCGCCGGGCAGCGCGATCGCCCTGGCCGGCGGTACGACGGCGTACGCGCTGGCGCACCACCTGTTGGACGTACCGGACCTGACCGTGGTCACCAACTCGGTGCGGGTCGCGGACGTCTTCCAGTCGGGCCAGCGGCGGCCCGGTGCGAACCACGCTGAGGCGACGGCCACCGTGGTGATCACCGGCGGTGTGCGCACCCCCTCGGAGACGCTGGTCGGCCCGGTGGCCGACCGGGCGATCCAGGCGCTGCACTTCGACCTGCTGTTCCTCGGCGTGCACGGCATCTCGGTGGAGGCAGGCCTGTCCACGCCGAATCTGGCGGAGGCCGAGACCAACCGGCACTTCGTCCGCTCGGCCCGCCGGGTGGTGGTGATCGCGGACCACACCAAGTGGGGCACGGTCGGCCTGAGCTCCTTCGCCGCCCTGGAGGACGTCGACACCCTGGTGACGGACGCGGGCATCCCCGAGGTGCTGCGGGCGGAGATCGCCGAGCACTTGTCGGAACTGATCGTGGCAGGCGAGCCCACAGAGGGCTGACGCACGAGCGCCCGCAGCGGTCGGCCGAGGCACGAGGCCGCCCGCGAAGGACACGAGCAGGAAGACCGACAAACAACCCAGCGGGCTGACGCACAAGCGCCCGCAGCGGTCAGGGCGTCGTCAGCCGCTGAACCAGGACCAGGCGCGGCCCGGGGACAGGACGACGAGGACCACCGCGGCCACCAGCATGATGCCGAGCAGCGCGCGCAGGCGGCGTACTGAGGGCGACAGCGGCGGCCTGGGCGGGCGGTTGTCGGGGCGCCAGGCGGTGGTGGCCTGCGAGGGGGTGTGCGGCCGCTCCTGGCGGCGCCGGCCCCAGCGGCGCGGTTCCGCCTCGGCGGCCCGCTCGTCCTCCTCGCGCAGCCGGCGGGCGACGATCCTGGCCCGGGCGGAGGGCTCCTTGGGGGCGCTGAGGCGTATCGCGCGTTCCGAGTCGTTGGCGAAGAGCTCCCAGACGTCGTCGGGCAGCGACGGCTCCTCGGCCGCGGGTGAGGGTTCGGTGGTCACTGTCGGCGCTCTCGTCTCGTCTCGTCCAGGCAAGGCCGGGTCGGCGAGCTGCTCGCGGTCCCCCACCGGCGCATCGATACGTCCCCGCCACTTCTACCTGCCGTGCCCCGCACGTGACAAGTACGGTCCCGGCCAGGACCGGCGTCAGCGGTATTCGACGAGCCGCGGACGTACGCCGAGCACGACCAGCACCGCGGCCAGGCCGAGCGCCCCGGCCGTCCGCTGCTCGTCGGCCTGCCGCTGGTAGGCCGCGGACAGGGCGTCGGCGGCGGGCAGCAACTCGTCGTGCACGACGTCACCGGCCTGGACGTTCATGGCGACGGCGAAACGCGGCGGGTGGCCGGCGACCGGGCCGGGGTCCTGCTCCGCGACGTAGGCCGCGCGACCACCGAGGCCGTCGTAACGGCCGAGGCCGTCGAGCAGCGCCCGCACCCGCGCGCCCTGGCCCGGGTCCGCACCGAGCTGCCGGAGCAGGCCGCTGACCTGGGCGCGCCGCTGCCGCCCGGTGATCAGGGCGTTGAGCTGGTTGCCGACGATGACGTCCGCGTCGGTGGCGGAGCGGCCCGGCGCGAGGGTGTCGGCGCGCTGGGCGTCGAGGTCGGCGAGCGCGAAGCGCAGCTGCGCGGCCACGGCGGCGCGCTGGGCGACGGTGGTGCCGAGCCGTCCGGCGCTGTCCCGTACGGTGATCGCGCCCGCGACTGCGACCGCGCACAGCGCGCCGACCACCAGCAGGGCCGCCACGGTGCGGACGCCGAGCCGCCGGGGTCCGCTGCCCGCCGGCTGTACGCGGCGGGGCGGCCGGTACGGCTCGGGCCTGGGCGCGGGGGCGACGGCGGGCGCCTCCCCTGCCGTGACCTCCCGCGCGGGCGGGGCCGTCTGAGACATCGTCATACGGCGACGCTGGGTACGGCCCGCGAAACCCCGGTGACCCCGGGACGAGTGCCGGGTGTCCTGGCCGCAACAGAACTGCCGCGAAGCCGATCGAAGTCGGACAGGACGGCTGACGCCGCGTCAGAGCCGTTCGGCGGGCGGCTCCCGCGGTGGTTCCGGCTGCCACAGCGGGTGCTCCTCGCGCGCCCACCAGCGCGGTACGTAGCCCGTGCGCAGTCCGCGCCGCGCCTCGGGGTCCTTGGTGGCGAACCACACGTGGCCGGCGATCACCGCGCCGAAGGCCAGCGCCAGCCAGTCGTGCACGAAGGTCGCCCCGGTGCGCCAGATCAGCGGCGCGAGCTTCGGGAACCACATGAGCACCCCGGTGCCCGCCATGATCAGCAGGGCACCGGCGGCGAAGGCGGCATAGAGCTTCTGGCCCGCGTTGAACTTCCCCGCCAGGCTCGGCTCCCGCCTGCCCCGGCGCAGGGCGGTCCGCAGCCACCGCCAGTCGTGCGGGAAGAAGCGGCCCAGCCGTCCGAGGTCGCGGCGGAAGGCGCGGGAGACCAGGCCGAGCAGCACCGGCACGGGGACGGCGATCCCGGAGTATTCGTGCAGCGTGACGACCGTCCTGCGGCGGCCGACGATCTCGGCGAGCGGCGGGAAGTACAGGCAGCCGCCGGTGAGGACGCAGATGCACATCAGCCAGTTCACCGAGCGGTGCACCCAGGTCTCGGCGCGGGTGAAGCGGCGCAGCCCGGTCATCACCCGGGTGTCACGAAGTGGGGTCATCACCGCGGCCGTTCGACTTGCCGACCCAGGCGTCCACGTCGTAGCCGTAGTGCTCCCAGTAGCCGGGCTGCACCTTCTTGGTCACGGTGATGCCGGACAGCCATTTCGCGGACTTGTAGAAGTACATGGGCGCCGCGTAGAGCCGGACCGGCCCGCCGTGGGCGGCGGTGACCGGCTTGTCGTTCATGGTGAGCGCCACCAGGATGTCGGCGCGGCGGGCCTGTTCGAGGGTCAGGCTCTCGGTGTAGACGCCGTCGAAGCAGGTGAAGCGGATCGCGGTGCCGCCCTCGCGCACCCCTGCCGCGTCCAGCAGGGTGGACAGCCGCACCCCGGAGAAGGCGGTCTTGGGCACCCGCCAGCCGGTGACGCACTGCACATCGCGCACCAGCCGGGTCTGCGGCAGGGCGCGCAGGTCGGCGAGCCCGTAGCCGCCTGGCCTGTCGACGAGGCCGCCGACGGTGAGCCGGTAGTCGCTCTCGCCGCGGTGCGGGATGGAGTTGGACACCGAGTAGAAGCGGAAACCGCCGCCGCCGGGCAGCAGTCCTGTCACCCCTGTGGGGTCCTTGGCGCTGACCGACGCCAGGACGGAGTCGAGTTTGCCCTGGACGGCGCCGCCGACGCCGACGCCCGCCGCGCCGAGACCGAGCATGCCCAGGACGACCCGCCGCCCGACCGGGGTGCCGCGGCCCTCCTCCGAGGGTCCCGGGGCGGGGTTCGGGGGTTTCTCCGGTGCCTTCACCGACGGCGTGCGGTCGTCCATGGGTCGATTCGAGCACGTCGGCCGCCGTCTGGCCAGGGCCGGCCGCGGGACGTCAGAATTCCGTCATATCCTCGGCGCCCGGCGCGTGCTGCCGTACGGCGGCGAGCAGGCCGGCCAGCGCGTCGTTGAAGGCGGCGGGGCGCTCCAGGTTGGGCAGGTGCCCGGCGCCCTCGATGACGGCCAGCCGCGCGCCCGGGATGTGCCGGTGCAGGTGTTCGGCGTCCGCGACGGGCGTGAAGACGTCGTCCCTGCCGACCACGACCAGCGCGGGCACCGCGACGGTCGGCAGCGTCGCGGTGTAGTCGGGGCGTTCCGCCCGGCCGCGCAGTGCGGCGGCGGCGCCCTCGGGCGGGGCGGCGAGCATCATGCCGAGCACGTGCGCGGCCACCTCCGGCAGGTCCGCGACGGTCGCGGGCGACACCATGGAGTCCAGCACCTCGTGGGCGTAGCCGGACATGCCGTCCCGCAGCAACTGGTCGGCGCGCGCGTTGCGTTCCTTTCTTCCGCGCTCGGTCTCGCCCTGCGCGAAGGTGTCGGCGAGGACGAGCCCGGCGACCCGGCCGGGGAAGAGCCGGTGGAATTCCAGCACGATCTGGCCGCCCATCGACAGCCCGCACAGGACCGCCCGCCGCACTCCCAGGTGATCGAGCAGCCCCGCGAGGTCGCGGGCGAAGGTGCTGAGCGGGGTCAGGCCGGCGACGACCTGGCTGTCGCCGTAGCCGCGCAGGTCGGGTGCGATCACCCGGTGGCCCGGCGCCGCATCCTGCTGCGGGCGCCACATGGTGCGGTCGAAGGGGTGCCCGTGCACCAGCAGCAGCGCCTCGCCCCTGCCGCGGCCGGCATCACCGCCGCCGCCCGTGTTGTCGTAGGTCATGGTGATGCCGTTGATGAAAGCGCTGCTCACCTGCTGGTTTCCCCTCTTCGGCCGATACTCCAAGGCTAGGCGCGGGGCATTGGCGAGGGCAATGGCCGCATTTGATCTCGGTGCAATATGCTGGCGCGGGACATGGCGAAGGGCGCGGACATGGTGCGGGACTTCCGGCGGGCGGCCGACGTGGTGGCGGCGCAGATCGCCGCGGGCCGGCTGCGTCCCGGTGACCGGCTGCCGACACAGCGGGCCTTCGCGCGCCGGCACGGGATCGCCGAGTCGACCGCGAGCCGGGTGTACGCCGAACTCGCCCGCCGCGGCCTGGTGACCGGCGAGGTCGGGCGCGGCACATTCGTGCGGGCCGCCGCGCCCGCGCCGGACCCGGCGCTCGCCGAGCCGGCGTCGGCGCGGGTGGACCTGGAGCTGAACTACCCGGTCACGGCGGGCCACTCGGAGCTGCTGGCCGCCGGACTCGCCCGGCTGGCCAGGCCCGATGTGCTGGCCGCCGCGCTGCGCCCCTCCGCCGCCGCGGGCACTCCCGCTGCGCGTGCCGCGGTCGCGGGACTGCTCGCAGCGCCGGGCTGGGCGCCGGACCCGGACGGCGTGCTCTTCGCCGGCAACGGCAGGCAGGCCGTCGCCGCCGCCCTCGCCGCGCTGGTACGGCCCGGCGGCCGCGTGGGCGTCGAGGCGTTGACGTATCCGGTGGTCAAGGCTGTCGCAGCCCGGCTCGGCATCACCCTCGTGCCGCTGGAGTGCGACCAGGAAGGCATGCTGCCCGGTGCGCTGCTCGCCGCGCACCGGGCGGCGCCGCTGGGCGGGGTCTACGTCCAGCCGACGCTGCACAATCCGCTGGGCGTCACCATGCCGGGCCCGCGCCGGGCCGAACTGGCCGCGGCCCTGCGGGAGACCGGGCTCAGCGCGGTCGAGGACGCCATCTGGTCCTTCCTGCGCGAGGACGCGCCGCCACCGCTCGCGGCATACGCGCCCGAGCGGGTGATCCTGGTGGACAGCGCGTCCAAGCGGCTCGCGCCGGGCCTGACCGCGGGCTTCGCCGTCGCCCCGCCGGACCTGACCGCCCCCGTGACGGCCGCCCTGCGCTCCGGCGGCTGGGCGAGCGCCGGCTACGCCCTTGCGGCGGTGACGGGTTGGCTGACCGACGGCACCGCCACGACGGTCGCCGCGGCCAAACGGGCCGACGCGCGCGACCGGCAGCACATCGCGGCGCACGCCCTGGCCGGCCTCGCGACGAGATCCGACCCGGGATCGTACTTCTGCTGGTGGGAGCTGCCAGCCCCCTGGCGCGCCGATACCTTCGTAGCCGCCGCCGCCCGGCACGGCATCGCTGTCACCCCGGCCGCGTCCTTCGTGGTGGGTCCGCACCGCACGCCCGCCGCCGTACGCCTGGGCCTCGCCTCTCCCCCGCCGCCGGTGCTGCACAAGGCGCTGACCACACTGGCGGCCCTGGCCCGCACCGGTCCCGACGATTCGGCGCCGGAGTGAACACCCCCGGCGGCCGGCGCGTGCGGACGGCCTCCCGGCATTCCGGTTCACCCCGGCCGGAAGGGCGAAAGGGCCGGTCGGAGCCCTCGTATGCGACGAGTTGCGGGATTCCTCACATCGGGTGACGCTGATATCGCATCACGGAGTGCTGTAGCAGTCACTCTACGCATTTCGCTCAGGTGTCCCCATCGGAGCGGCGAACGGCCGGACCCTCGCGTACGCGGGGCGCGGCCCAGCCGCGGAGGGAGTCGCAGCCGTGATCATGCAAGTCGACCAGACCGACAGGACCGACCCGACCCATCGAACAGAACGCGAGTGCACACTCGCACTCGACGCGCATCCCTACCGGATCCAGCAGATCCGCCGCATTGTGTCCGCGCAGCTGCGCTACTGGCGCCTCGATCCGCTGATCGAGCCCGCGGCGAGCGCCACCAGCGAGCTGCTGGCGAATGTGCACCGGCACGCGCAGCCGGACAAGAAGTGCGGCGTACGGCTGACCCTCGCCGACGACCGTCTCACCGTGGCCGTCACCGACCACGACCCGCGACTTCCGCAGCTGAGGCCGGCGGAGCCGATGGCCACCACCGGGCGAGGGCTCGCCATGGTCGAGGCGATGAGCGACAGCTGGGGCACCGACCTGCTGCCCGGGGAGAAGGGCAAGGTCGTGTGGTTCGTCCTGCGCACCCCGCTGACCGTACCGACGCTGGTGCCGATGCGGACGACCATGCCGTTCGACCGCGCGATGCCCGAGCCGGTGCCGGTGCCCGAGCGGATCGCTGCCGCGGCCTGACCGCGGCACTGCGGGCGTGCCCGCAGGCAGACCGCGGGCCGGGCGCCGCCTCCCCACCGGGAGGCGGCGCCCGGCCCTGACGGTTCTGCGGGCGCGTCCGCAGAACCGCGGACCGTGGCCGCGTCCATGACGCGGGCCGCGCGGGCTGCCGTCAGGCCGTTCACAGCGCGGCGTTCCCGCCGCCGCGGAGGTCGCGCGGGTCACGGGCGAAGTGCTCCTCCAGCACCGACATCCGCCGCCAATACTCCTCCTCGTCGATCTCGCCGGAGGCGAACCGCCGACCGAGCACCGCCGGCGGGCTGTGCTCGCCCGCCGCCGGCCGGGTCTGCCGCCACGGCCCGCCGCGCCTGCGCCACACCGTGCGGCGCAGCACGGTGACCACGGCGGCCACGGCGAACACCCAGGCCAGGGGGAGGAACAGGATCCACGGGCCGGGCCCTCCGTCATGCCACGCCAGGGTGTTCATCGTCCGTCATCTCCTCGGATGGTGGGGGTTCTCCCGACACCACCCAGCCTGCCGCCCCCCGCCGCCGAAATCGTCGTACGGCCGGCGGCAGCGGGGCTGCTCCGCGCGGAGTACGCGGCGGCGCGGGCACCGCACCCGGCGGGCGCCCGTCAGCCGCCCAGCGCCGTCAGCGGGTCGTCGAGCACCGGCTGCCAGGCCAGCTCGGCCGCGCCCACCAGGCTGTTGTGGTCCAGGGCGCAGGCCAGCACCGGCACGCTGCCGCTGCGGCCCCACAGGCTGTGGTCGGCCACCACCGCGCGCAGCGCCTCCGGGTCGGCGTCGAGCAGATGGCGGTGCAGGCCGCCGAGCAGGATGCGGTCGGGGTTCAGGACGTTGACCATCCCGGCCAGGCCGCGGCCGAGCCGGTCGATCAGCATGTGCGCGGCGGCCTTGACGGCCGGGTCCGCGTACTCCGTACGGAGCAGGTCGCGGCACTGTTCGAGCAGCGACACCTCGGGGCCGGGGACCCGGCCGGCCGCTTCGAGGAAGGCCAGCGGGTCCGCCTCGACATCCAGGCAGCCGCGGCTGCCGCAGTGACAGGGGCGCCCGTCGGGCTGCACGGTGAGGTGGCCGACCTCCAGCGCGAGCCCCGAACTCCCCGTGTGCAGGCGGCCGTCGAGCACCAGCGCGCCGCCGACGCCGCGGTGGCCCGACGCGACCACGAGCAGGTGCTGCGCGCCGCGCCCGGCGCCGTGCCGGTGCTCTGCCAGCGCCGCCACATTGACGTCGTTGCCCACGAAGGACGCGACCGGGTCGCCGTCGGGGCCGAGGATGCCCACCCGGGCGATCTGGCCCGCGAAGACCTCGCGCACCGGGGCGCCCGCGGGCCAGGCCAGGTGCAGCGGGTTGAGCGCGGTGCCCTCGGGCTCCGCGACCGCGGACGGCACCGCCAGGCCCGCCCCGACACACAGCCGACCCGACCCGAGCAGCAGCGCGGCGCCGGCCTCGACGACCGCGCCCAGCACGTGCGCGGGGTCGGCCGGTACGGTCATACTGCCGGGCGCGGTGGCAACGATCTCCCCGCCGAGCCCCACGAGCGCGGCACGGAAGCCGTCCGCGTGGACCTGGGCGGCCAGCACGACAGGCCCCTCGGGCGCCACGTCGAGCCGGTGCGAGGGGCGGCCCTGCGCCCCGGAGGGGCCGCTCGGCCGGGTGTCCACCCGGATCAGCCCCAGCGCCTCCAACTCCGCGGCGACCGCACCCGCGGTCGCACGGGTCACCCCCAGTTCAGCGGTGAGCAGTGCGCGGGTCGCCGCGCGGCCGGTGTGCACGAGGGAGAGCGCGGGACCGAGTGCACCGCGGCCCCGCTCAAGCCTTGTCCGAATCTGTGTCACCCCCCTATTCTGACTTTGTGCCGACGCTAAACAAAATAGGGACGGCCCTGGGCCGGTCCCACCACGCTCCCGCCATCGACCCCGCGCTGCGCCGCATGCGCCTCGCCCTCACCGTCTTCTTCGCCGTGGACGGCTTCCTCTTCGCCAGCTGGGTGGTGCGCATCCCCGCCATCAAAGCCCAGGCGGGCGCCTCCGCGGGCCAGTTGGGGCTGGCGCTGCTCGGCGTGTCCGCGGGCGCCGTGGCGACGATGGTGCTCACCGGACGGCTGTGCCGGCGCTTCGGCAGCGACCGCGTCACCCTGGCGACCGGCGTCGTCCTCTCGCTGAGCATCGCCCTGCCGCCGCGAACGCACTCGGCACTCGCACTCGGCCTGGTCCTGCTGGTGTTCGGCGTATCGTACGGCGGTCTGAACGTCGCAATGAACAGCGTCGCCGTCGAACTGGTCGCCGCGCTGCGCCGGCCGGTCATGTCGAGCTTCCACGCCGCGTACAGCCTGGGCGGGCTGATCGGCGCCAGCCTGGGCGGACTGCTCGCGCCCCACCTGTCGCCCGCCACGCATCTGCTGCTGCTCACCCCGGTCGGCCTGCTCACCGTCGCCTTCGCGGGACGCGTCCTGCTGGCTCACCCGATCGAGGTACCGCGGGAGCACATCGCCCGGGCCACGGCTTCCGCGCGCTCCGAGGCCGCCGTACCCGCCGCCGAGCGCGCGTCCAAGTCCGATTCCGCGCCCACGTCCGCGCCCACGTCCGGCGGCGTGCGGCACACCCGCCTGCTGGTCGCGGTCTTCGGCCTGATCGCGGCGTGCTCCTCGTACGGCGAGGGGGCGCTCGCCGAATGGGGGCCGCTGCACATCCAGCAGGACCTGCACGGCGGCCCCGGGATCGCGGCGGCCGGATACGCGGCGGTGGCGCTCATGATGACCCTGGGCAGGCTGACGGGCACCGCCCTGCTGGAGCGGCTCGGCCAGACCCGGGTACTGGTGCTGGGCGGGCTCACCGCGGCCGGCGGCATGCTGCTCGGTGCCCTGGCACCGGTCATCCCGCTGGTGATCCTGGGCTTCGGGCTCACCGGCCTCGGCCTGGCCAACAGCTTCCCGACCACGATCGCGAGGGCGGGCGCGCTGACCGGCGCGAGCGGGGTCGCCGCCGCCTCCACCCTCGGCTACGGGGGCATGCTGCTCGGGCCGCCCTCGATCGGCTTCCTGACCGATGCCATAGGGCTGCCGATCGCGCTGACCACGGTGTCGGCGCTGGCCGCGGTCGCCGCCGTCATCGCCTACGCGGTACGCAACAGCGGCCGCAGGACTTGATGCACATCACAGGCGCCCGCAACGCCGGACCGGGGGATGCTGGGGGCGGCCGCGGGGAGCCCTGACCGGCCGAGCCCGCAGCGGGCCCGAGGAGGAGCGATGCGCATACCGACCTGGCTGGTCAACGCCACCCGCCTGGCGCACAGGGAGCGGCTGTCCCGGATCTACCTGGTCGTGGTCGGCATCGCCACGCTGCTACTGCTCGTGGACACCGCGCTGATTTCGCACCGGCACGCCTCGCCCACCGCTTTCCTGCTGCTGGTGGTGACGCTGCCCTGGACGCCGCTGCTCTGGTCACTGGTCGCGTCGGCCGGCGGACTCGACGCCAGGACCACGGCCTTCGGATGGTCCGGCTGGGCGCTGGCGGTGGCCGCCGCGCTGGTCTCGGCCGCGCTCAACGCCGTCCTGCTCGGTTACGCCGCCAGATACTCCCGCCGGCGCACCGCGACCGGCCCGGCCCGGCGCTCCTGAGCCCGGGGCGGCAGTTTCACGGCGCCTAGGCTCGTACGCCGGGCGTCACACCTGGGCGGGCCGGGCGAGCATCCGCTCCAGTACGGCACGGTGGCCGGGGCGGGCCTGCTCGTAACGCTGCCTGCCGCCCTCGGTGATCGCGACGTAGACGCCGCGCCGGTCCTCGGTGCAGATGCCGCGGTCGACCAGGCCGTCCTTCTCCAGCCTGGCGACAAGGCGGGACAGCGCGCTCTGGCTGAGGTGCACCCGGTCGGCCAGTTCCTGCACACGGAAGGTGCAGCCGCCGTCCTCGGGATCGCCCGCAAGGACGTCGAGCACCTCGAAATCACTCGCGCAGAGCCCGTACTGGTGCAGCTCACGATCGAGTTCGCACGCCGTACGCGCATGGATGGCGAGGATCTCCCGCCACTCGCGCTCCAGCGCCCGCTCACTCTTGTCCACGCTCATGCCCGCAGGGTAGCAGAAAACGGACCCTGATGCACGGACATTAAATGCACTTGCATCCGATGCGCGTGCATGTAATCTACCGCTCATGACTTCTCCGTCAACCACCGTCCCCCGGACCGAAGAGCGGTGGAGTGCCCTGCAATGGGGCACGCTCTTCGTGCTCTGCGGCGCCCTCTTCCTCGACGCACTCGACGTCTCGATGGTCGGCGTGGCGCTGCCCTCGATCGGCGACGACCTCCACCTGTCCACGAACTCGCTGCAGTGGGTCGTCAGCGGCTACATCCTCGGCTACGGCGGCCTGCTGCTGCTCGGCGGCCGGGCGGCCGACCTGCTCGGCAGGCGCCGCGTCTTCCTCATCGCACTCGGCATCTTCGCCGTCGCCTCGCTGCTCGGCGGCCTGGTCGACTCCGGCTCGCTGCTGATCGCCACCCGCTTCATCAAGGGCCTGAGCGCCGCGTTCACCGCGCCGGCCGGCCTGTCGATCATCACCACCAGCTTCGCCGAGGGCCCGGTGCGCAACCGCGCCCTGACGATTTACTCCAGCTGCGGCGCCACCGGCTTCTCGATGGGCCTGGTGCTCTCCGGCTTCCTGACCGAGGCGGGCTGGCGCTGGACGATGCTGCTGCCCGCGCCGGTCGCCCTGATCGCCCTGATCGCCGGCCTGAAGCTGATCCCGAAGACCCCGCGCGACCGCACCGAGGGCCGCGGTTACGACCTGCCGGGCGCCGTCACCGGCACCGCGTCGATGCTGCTGCTGGTGTTCACCGTGGTCTCGGCGTCGAGTGCCGGCTGGGCCTCGGCCCGTACGCTCGGCTCCTTCGCCGCCGTCGCGGCGCTGCTCGTGGCGTTCGTCGCGATCGAGCACCGCTCGTCCCACCCGCTGATCCGGCTCGCGGTGCTCCGCTCCTCGCACCAGGTCCGCGCCAATCTCGGCGGCGCCACCTTCTTCGGCTCCTACATCGGCTTCCAGTTCCTGGTCACGCAGTATCTGCAGAACGTGCTCGGCTACAGCGCCATGCAGACCGCGCTCGCCTTCCTGCCCGCCGGCTCGCTGGTCGCCATCCTGTCCACCCGGATGGGGCCGATCGTGGACCGTTTCGGCACCATGCGGGTGATCGCGGCCGGCTTCGCGTCGCTGGTCGCCGGCTACGCGCTCTTCCTGCGGATCGACCTGCACCCGAGCTACCCGGCCGTCATCCTCCCGTCGATGCTGCTGCTCGGCGCGGCCTTCGCGCTGGCATTCCCCTCACTCAACATCCAGGCCACCAACGGCGTCAGGGACGAGGAGCAGGGCATGGTCTCCGGCCTGCTCAACACCTCCTTCCAGGTCGGCGGCGCGATCTTCCTGGCGGTCGTCACCGCGGTGGTCACCGCCAACACCGGCGGCCACGGCGGCGGCAGGCAGGCGGTGCTCGACAGCTACCGGCCGGCTCTGTGGGTGGTCACCGGCATCGGTGTGGTCGGCCTGCTGCTCACCGCGTCGGGGCTGCGCTCCCGGCGGCCCTCGTACGGCATCCTCGTCGCGTCGTCTGCCGACGACGAGGCGCGGTGGGCCGTGCGGGGCGAGGGCGGATCGGCGCTCGGGGCCGGGGCGGGGTCCGCGGCTCCGGTTCCGGCGGCGGCTCCGGTTGCTTCCGGGTCCGCGTCCGGACCTGCCTCCGCCTCGGACGGGGGCGCGGTGCGCGACTGATTCCCGCCTGCCTGCGGCCTCCCCGCACGGCCCCGGCCCCGCGCCTTTCCGGTGCGGGGCCGGGCTTGTGGGGGTGTACGAGCTGAGCGGGCACCGGTCTGGGGGCCGAGCTTGTGCGGGTACGGGCCTGGGCGGCGCCGAGGTGGCGCAGGTACGGGCTGGGCGGCGCCGAACCGGTACGGGTACGGGCCTGCGACGGCGGTCCGCCGGGGTCAGCCGAGCCAGCCCGGGCGTACCAGGCCGGACTCGTAGGCCAGCACGACCAGCTGGGCGCGGTCGCGGGCGCCCAGCTTGATCATGGCCCGGCTGACGTGGGTCTTGGCGGTGAGCGGGCTGACCACCAGGCGGCGGGCGATCTCGTCGTTGGACAGGCCGATACCGGCCAGCGCCATCACCTCGCGCTCGCGGTCGGTGAGCTGGTCGAGGGCGCTCATCGCTGCCGGTTCCTTGGAACGGGCGGCGAATTCGGCGATCAGCCGGCGGGTGACGCCGGGCGACAGCAGTGCGTCGCCGGCCACCACCGCGCGGACCGCGCGCAGGAGTTCGGCCGGCTCGGTGTCCTTGACCAGGAAGCCCGACGCGCCGGCGCGGATCGCCTCGAAGACGTATTCGTCCAGCTCGAACGTGGTCAGGACGACCACTCTCACCTGTTCGAGCGCGGTGTCGCCGGTGATGTGCCGGGTGGCGGCGAGCCCGTCCATCACCGGCATCCGGATGTCCATCAGCACGGCGTTTGGGCGCAGTTCGCGCACCGCCTCCAGTGCCTGCCGCCCGTCGGCCGCCTCCCCGACGACCTCGATGTCGCTCTGCGCGTCGAGCAGCGCCCGGAAGCCCGCCCGCACCAGCGCCTGGTCGTCGGCCAGCACAACGCGGATCATGGTCGCTCCCCGGCGGCGGTCATCCCCTGCCGCCGACCCGCATCGTACGGCCGGCCCCTGTCGGCGGCATCGGTGGCGGGGCACTCGGCACTCATGGCGGTGCCCTGGTCGCGGGCGGGTGGCGGCCCGGCAGGGGCAGGGTCGGCCGCGGGCGGCGGCCCGGCAGGGGCGGCATCCCCGGAGGACGGCGGCCCGGCGAGGGCCGGATCATCCATGGCCGGTGACCCGGCGGAGACAGGGGCTTCGACGGCCGACCGTCTGGCGGGGGCACCGGGGCCACGCGTGACCTCCTGACCGGCGCGCGCACCCGACCCGGGCGCGGGCGGCGATCCACCGGAGGCGAGGTCCACCCCAGACGGCGGCCCGGCAGGGGCGGGGTCCCCGGAGGACGGCGGCCAGGCAGGGGCGGGGTCATCTGCTGGTGGCGGCCCGCTGAGGGCGGGCTCCCCCGCGGGCAGCGGCCCGGTGTGGTCGGGCCAGTCCTGCGGGTCGGGTGCGATGAGCGGCAGCCTCGCCCGTACGCGGAAGCCGCCGCCGGGGCGCGGCCCCGTCTCGACCGTGCCTCCCAGCGCGGCAGCGCGTTCGCGCATGCCGACCAGGCCGTTGCCGCCGCTCTCGATGCCGGTCACCGCCGGCCCGTCGTCGTCCACCTGTACCTCGACGCAGTCGGACCGATACCCGAGGAGTACGCGCGCGGTGCGCGATCCCGAGTGCCGCACGATGTTCGTCAACGCCTCCTGAGCGATACGGAAGGCGGCGAGGTCGGCGCCCGGGTGCAGTGGCACCCGGGCGCCCTCGACGGTCACTTCGGCCCGCAGCCCGGCGGCCATGGCCTGCTCCAGCAGCTCGGGCAGCCGGTCCAGGCCCGGGGCCGGAGTACGCGGTGCCTCGCCCGGCGCCCGCAGCGTACTGAGCACCTGCCGCACTTCGCCGAGGGCCTCCTTGCTCGCCGCCTTGATGGTGGTGAGCGCGCTGCGGGCCTGTTCGGGCCGTTCGTCGATCAGCGCGAGGGCGACCCCGGCCTGCACATTGATCAGCGAGATGCTGTGCGCCAGCACATCGTGCAGCTCACGGGCGATCCGCATCCGCTCCTCGTCCACCCGGCGCCGTTCCGCCTCGGCCCGCTCCCGCCACTCCCTGGCGATCTGCTCGCGCCGCACCCGGAACAGCTCCGCCGCGGCCAGCACCGCGAGCAGCCAGGCCGCGGCGCCCGACAGCTCCATCCACGACGTCCGGGTGTCCCCGGACGGCGGCAGCCAGCGGTAGAGCCACTCGCCGACCAGCACGTGGCCGACGTAGGCGCTGCCCGCCACGATGAGAACTGCTCTGCGGTGCCCGGCGGCCACCGCGCTGAAGAAGGCGACCACGAGGCTGGCGAAGACCGGCCCGTAGGGATAGCCGAGAACGGTGTAGAGCAGCGTCACCACGGCGGTGCCCGCGGCCACCTGGACCGGCCTGCGGCGGCGGAGCAGGAGGAGCGCGGGGCCCGCGAGCAGCAGCAGACAGCCGAGCCGGTCCAGGTCGACGCGTACGGTCTGGTGTCGTCCGGCCACGCTGGAGCCGGCGACCTGGACGAAGGCCAGGGCCAGCGCGGGCACCCAGAGCGAGGGCATACCGCCACCGCCCCGGCCGGCGGGGAAGAGCCCATGCCGCGGCGGACTCTCCGGTTGCACCTCGCGCGTCATCCGTCCACGCTAGACCGCGGCCCGCGGCACCGGCATCCGCTGCTCGGGGTCACCGTGGCTACTTCGCCGGGAGTACGCCGTCACCGCCGTCCGCGGCGCTGCCGCCCGGTGTGGTCGCCACCGCGCCGACGGGTATCGCACCGGCCCGGGGGCCGCCGTCCGTACGCAGCCCCACCTGAGCGGCCAGCAAGACCGCGGCCTGCTCGAAGAATTCGCCGCGAGCCGCCACGACCCGGTTGAACTGGCCGAAGAGCTCGAAGCTGACGATGCCGAAGACCTGGGCCCACACGGCGACCAGCGCGGCGATCACCCGTATCGGCAGCTCGGGGGCCAGCTCGGCGGCGAGCCGCCCGGCGTCCGCGCGCACGGGACCGGCCAGCGGGCGGCCGGCGGGCTCGCCGAGCAGGCCGGCTGTATGGGCGTCACGGACCACCGACACCAGTGTGAGAGCGACCCGGGAGGCGGGTGCGACCGTGTCCTGCGGCGCCGCGTAGCCGGGCACGGGCGAGCCGTAGATCAGGGCGTATTCGTAGGGGTGGCCGACCGCCCAGCCGCGGACCGCGCGGCACACCGCGACCCAGCGGTCGAGCGGGTCCGCGGCCGGGGGCGTCCCGTCGGCGGGTCCGGCGGCGCGCGCGGGCGGTACCGCCGCATCGGCCTCGGCGAGCGCCTGCTCGGCGGCGGCGCCGATCGCGTTGTAGGCGTCGATGATGAGGGCGGTGAGCAGGTCGTCGCGGCTGGGGAAGTAGCGGTAGAGGGCGGAGGACGCCATCCCGAGCTCGCGGGCGACCGCGCGCAGCGACAGACCGGACGGTCCGTGCACGGCCAACTGCCGGCCCGCCTCTTCCTTGATGGCCGCGGTGATCTCCGCCCTGGCCCGTTCCCTGGCTCCTCTGATCGCACTCATGGGGTCCAGTGTGCCACTTCCAAGAGCGATGACCAAGAACGAGAGCCATGAAAAAATTAGAGAGCGGTGCTCTTGCTTTGAGGCGCACTCATCGGGCACACTGTTCTCAAGCGAGAGCACCGCTCACAGAATCGGGAGAGACCCTCATGTCCGAGCAGGTCCAGCACGTTCAGAAGCCCGGCTGGTTCACCGTCAATGTCCTCAACCGCACCGTCGCGTTTCTGACCCGCCGCGGTTTCAGCGTCTGGGGTTCCCGGGTGCTGGCCGTCCGGGGCCGCAAGAGCGGCGAGTGGCGCACCACACCGGTCAATGTGCTCACGCTGGACGGCGAGCGCTATCTGGTGGCTCCTCGCGGCCACGTCCAGTGGACGCACAACATGCGGGCGGCAGGCGGCGGCCGGCTGCACCTGGGGAAGAAGGTCGAGGAGTTCACCGCGGTGGAGGTCGCCGACGACGACAAGACCCCGATATTGCGCGGGTACCTCAAGCGCTGGAAGGCCGAGGTCGGGGTCTTCTTCGGCGGCGTCGGCCCGGATTCCACCGCTGAGGAGCTGCGCGCGATAGCGCCCAGGCACCCGGTCTTCCGGATATCACCGGCCGAAGAGGCCGGGCGCGACGCCGGAGGCGCGGGCAGGGGTGAGTGACGGTCCGGGGGCGCCGGATCGTGCGCACCGCCCCCGGGTGCCGCCGCGGCCGGCCGTCAGGCCCGGTTCACGCTGTCCAGCGCCCTGCGGGCCATCGGGTGGGTACGGACGATCTCGGCCAGCGAACTGCTGCCGCGGGTGATGCCGGCGAAGGCCCGCCAGGCCGGCGGGAAGGTGGTGAGCACCGCGTGCAGCAGGCCGGGGCGCCGCTCGAAGAGGGTGAGCATCCGGCGGCCGACGCCCATCTCGACGCCGAGGCCGGCCTTGACGGCGAAGGCGTAGTTGAGCGCCTGCCTACGGGCGTCCACCGCGTCGTGCGACTCGGCGATACGGACCGCCCACTCCCCCGCGAGCCGGCCGGAGCGCAGCGCGTAGGAGATGCCCTCGCGGGTCCAGGGTTCGAGCAGTCCGGCCGCGTCACCGCAGACCAGCACCCGGCCGCGGGACAGCGGCGAGTCGTCGGCGCGGCAGCGGGTGAGGTGCCCGCTGGACACGCTGGGCTCGAAGCCGGCCAGACCGAGGCGGGCGATGAAGTCGTCCAGGTAGCGCTTGGTGGCGCCGCCGTCGCCGCGGGCGGAGATGACGCCCACGGTGAGGGAGTCGCCCTTGGGGAACACCCAGCCGTAACTGCCGGGCAGCGGACCCCAGTCGATGAGCACCCGGCCGCTCCAGTCCTCCGCCACGGCCGCCGGTACCGGGATCTCCGCCTCCAGGCCCAGGTCGACCTGGTCGAGCTTGACCCCGACGTGTGCTCCTATCCGGCTGGCGCTGCCGTCGGCTCCGACCACGGAGCGGGCGTAGACGATCTCCTCGTCGCGCTTGCCTGTCGCTCCCCCGCTGCCGTTCACTATCACCGCCACCGTGCGCCGGTCGGGCACACCGGGGCCGTGCTGCTCCACCCGGGAGACGGTCACACCGGTGCGCACCTCGGCGCCGGCCTCGCGGGCCGCGTCGACCAGGGCCGCGTCGAATTCGGGACGGTTGATCAGCCCGAAGAGCATCTGCCGGGAGCGCTTGGTCCTGGTCAGCCGGCCGTTCAGGCTGAAGGTGACCGCGTGCACCCGGTCGCGCAACGGCAGTTCGAAACCGGGCGGCAGCGCGTCCCGCGAAGGGCCGATGATGCCGCCGCCGCATGTCTTGTACCTGGGGAGATCCGCCTTCTCCAGCAGCAGGACCCGGCGCCCGGTGACCGCCGCCGCATGGGCGGCCGACGCTCCCGCGGGGCCTGCTCCGATCACCACGACGTCCCAGACCGTTGGCGTCTCGCCATCCCCCGCACCGCTGTCCTGCGCCGCCTGCTCACCGCTCACGTCTGTTTCCGCTCCCGCTCGGCCCGTCCGGCTGTCGTCGCCCCTGCTCAGCGCATCCTATTGCGCCCCCCGGGTTCGGTTCGCTGTGGCACCATCGGCAGCGACCCATTGCGTACGCCAACCACCACAGCAGCCCCCTGATTTCTTGCGAGGAGCAGCCCATGCCGTCCGTTCCGCTGTCCGAGACCGTCGCCTCACTCATGCCCCGGGCCCGTATCGAGCTGGCCGAGCTGGTGTCGTTCGCGTCGGTGGCCGACGAGCGGCAGTTCCCGCGCAGCGAGAGCGAGAAGGCGGCGGCCTGGGTGGCCGGAGCACTGCGGGACGAGGGCTTCCAGGACGTGGCCCTGCTCGACACACCGGACGGCACCCAGTCGGTCTACGGCCTGCTGCCGGGCCCCGTGGGCGCGCCCACGGTATTGCTGTACGCGCACTACGACGTGCAGCCGCCACTGGACGAGTCGGCGTGGCTGTCACCGCCGTTCGAGCTGACCGAGCGCGACGGCCGGTGGTACGGCCGGGGCTCCGCGGACTGCAAGGGCGGGCTGCTGATGCATCTGACGGCACTGCGGGCGCTGCGTGAGCACGGCGGGTCGCCGGTGAACGTCAAGGTGATCGTGGAGGGTTCGGAGGAGCAGGGCACCGGCGGTCTTGAGCGGTATGCCGAGGCGCACCCCGAGTTGCTCACTGCCGATGCGATCGTGATCGGCGACGCGGGGAATTTCCGGGTCGGGGTGCCGACCGTGACCTCGACGCTGCGCGGCATGGTGCTGCTGGAGCTGCGGGTGGCCACGCTTGAGGGCAACTTGCACTCGGGCCAGTTCGGCGGGGCGGCGCCCGACGCGCTCGCGGCACTGATCCGGATACTCGATTCGCTGCGGGACGCCTCGGGGGCGACCACCGTCGACGGTCTGGACGGTTCCGGCACATGGGCGGGGCTGAGCTATCCGGACGAGGACTTCCGCCGGGACGCCAAGGTGCTCGACGGGGTGGAGCTGGTCGGCACGGGCAATGTCGCCGACCGCATCTGGGCCCGCCCCTCGGTGACCGTGGTGGGCATCGACGCGCCCCCGGTCATCGGCGCCACGCCCTCGGTGCAGGCCACGGCGGGCGCGCTGGTGAGCGTACGGATACCGCCCGGCGTGACGGCGGAGCAGGCCTCGCACGCCCTGACGGAGCATCTGCGGTCGGCGGCGCCGTGGGGCGCCCGGGTCGAGGTGACGCAGCGCGGCAGCGGCCAGCCCTTCCAGGCGGACACCAGCAGCCCGGCCTACGAGGCGATGGCGGAGGCGATGCGGGAGGCGTACGGCCAGGAGCTGTCGATCGCCGGGCAGGGCGGTTCGATCCCGCTGTGCAACACGCTGGCGACGCTCTACCCGCAGGCGGAGATCCTGCTGATCGGGCTGAGCGAGCCGGAGGCGCAGATCCACGCGGCCAACGAGAGCGTGTCGCCGGAGGAGTTGGAGCGGCTGGCGCTGGCGGAGGCGGTCTTCCTGCAGCGCTATGCGGCGTCGAAGGCGCCCGCCTCGGCCGGCTGAGCGCCGGGGACGCGTGCTGCCGGACCCGCCCGAGCGCCGGGGGCGGGACCGGCGGCGGGTCATTCGACCGGGTGACCGGCTTCCAGGTTGAGGGGGCGGCCCTGTTCGCGGGCGCGCAGCGCCCAGCGCAGCCGGTCGAGCCGGACCGGCGGCAGGAGGCCGGCGGCCTCGTCCTCGGTGACGAAGCGCCAGTCGCGGAGTTCGGCGGGCGGCAGCATCAGCCGGCCGATGTCGGCGGTCGGCACCCGGCCGCCGTCGAAGAGCAGCCGCAGCCCGCCGTGGCCCGGCGGGTGCGGCGGCTCCCAGTCGACCACGAGGAGTTCGAGCCCGCGGGTCAGCTCGATGCCCAGTTCCTCGGCGACCTCGCGGTGTCCGGCCCGCACCGGTGACTCGCCGCGCTCGACGACTCCGCCGGGGAATTCCCAGCCGGGTTTGTAGGTGGGGTCGACCAGCAGGACACGGTCGGCTTCGTCGAAGAGCAGCACTCCTGCCGCCACCGTCTCGGCCCGCGGCTCAGGAGTCTGTACGATGCCGCAGGCACCCTCGCCGCGGCCGACCGCCTCGGTGAGTCGCAGCGCCGTCTCCCGCGGCGTGAGCTCGGCGGTGCGGAGCACATGGGAGTCACGCGCCAGCCAGGGCAGCGCGTCGAGGTAGTCGGGGATGCGTTCCAGCGCCCAGCGCCGGGCCGGCTCGCCGACCGGGGAACGGTCGGGGTTTTCGGTCCACGCGGTGATCCGACGTCGCAGGATCGTTTCTCCGGGATCGACCAGCAGATGCCGTACCTCGATCCCGCGGGAGGCGAGCCCGCCGAAGATCTCGTCCCGGTGCTCCTGGCGCAGCAGCGTCATCGGGACCACGAGGACTCCGCCGACCTCGGCCAGCAGTGCGGCGGCGGTCTCGACCACCAACCGCCGCCAGATCCGGAGTTCCTGGTAGTCGGTGACCTCCTGGAGCCGCTTCTCCGGCAGCAGTTGCCGCAGGCAGCCCCCGAGCACGTCGGGGTCGTACAGGGTGCTCTCCGGTATGAGGTCGAGCATCTCGCGCGCGGCGCTGGATTTGCCCGCGCCGAACGCCCCGTTCACCCAGATGATCACGGTGCCCCCTTATCCGTTGACCCCTACGAATTGCCCGGATCATCGCCCCCGGCAAACGCGCCCGCCCCGGCAGCGCCGCGTACCGGCTGCAGCAGCCGGGCCGGGGCGGTGAGCGCGGCGGCGACCGGGTCGGCGCGGCCCGGACGGTCCCCGGGGCGCAGGTAGCGCCTCTCGACGTCGGCGGGCGCCACCTGCGCCACCCCGCACACCGGGCAGCCGCCGGTCATGTCCAGCCGGGTGCCGCAGACGGCGTGGTGGAAGGTTCTGGCCGGCTCTCCCGCCGAGGCGTGCAGCCCGCCCCAGCGCATCAGCGCGTGCAGCGGCGGCCACAGGTCGAGGCCGGCGTCGGTGAGGACGTAGTCGTACCGCGGGGGCGACTGCTGGTAGGCCTCCTTGCGCAGCACTCCCGCCCCGGTGAGCGCGGCCAGCCGCGCGGTGAGCACGGCCCGCGGGATGTCCAGGTGGACCAGGAAGTCGTTGAACCTGCGGACGCCGTAGAAGGCGTCCCGCACGATCAGCAGGCTCCAGCGCTCGCCGACCACCTCCAGGGCGCGGGCGAGCGAGCAGTCCTGCTGGGCGTAATCGGTTCCGAGTGCCATACGGCCCAGCCTACCGCCAGGTTCATTGAACAGACTTACATGCTAGTCTGCGGTCCGCTCCGATGAGTTCATTGACCAGACTCACTGTCGCGGCGCTCCCGGACCGGCTCCCCCAGCGGAGGAAACCCGATGAACACGCAGGCCGCACAGCGCACCGCGGCGACGGCCGCCGCCCCGCCCGTTGACCCGGAGTCCGACGGCGGACCCGGTGCGGCAGCCGCGATGACGCTGCTGACCGTCGGCCTGGGCACCCTGGTCACGCTGATGGCCTTCACCGCCCCCGCCACCACGCTGGCTGCCACCTCGCGCGGGCTGCACTCGGGCGCGGTCGCCGAGACCTGGATGCTGACCGGCACACCGGTGGGTCTGGCCGCCCTGCTGCTCACCATGGGCAGCGTTGCGGACGCCCGCGGGCGGCGCCGTACGTTCGCGGCGGGCGCGGTCCTGCTGCTGCTCGCCACCGCGCTGTCGGCCGCCGCTCCCGACACCGCGCTCTTCCTGGCCGGCCGGATCCTCCAGGGCGTGGCCAGCGCCGCCGTGCTCGCCGCCGGCCTCGGCCTGATCGCCGACGCCCACCCGGCAGGTCGGCACCGGGTCCGCGCCCTGGGAATATGGGGCGCGACTGTCGGCGGCGGTATCGCGATCGGCCCGGTCTACGCGGCCCTGCTCACCCAGGAGTGGGGCTGGCGGTCGCTCTACTGGGGCCTGGCGCTGCTCACCGTGCCGGTGGCCGCGCTCACCGCGGCAGTCCCCGAGTCGCGGGCCGAGCACCCCCGCCGCCTCGATGTCGCGGGCGCGGTCGCCCTCGGAGCCGGCACGGCCGCGCTGGTCGCCGGGTTCGGGGAGAGCCGCGGCGGCTGGCTGCGGCCGGCCGTACTGGTCCTGCTGGCCGCGGCCGTCCTGGCGCTCGCCGTCTTCGCCTCGGTGGAGCGCCGGGTGGCGGAACCCCTGCTGGACCCGGCCCTGTGGCGCAGCCCCGCCTTCCTCGCCGCCGGAGTCGGAGCGCTGACCACCGGTCTGGCCGTGGTCGGCCTGTTCAGCTATCTGCCGACCATGGTGCAGGGGGTGCTCGGCACCAGCGCGGTGTCGACAAGTCTGCTCTTCGTGGTCTGGTCGGGCGTCTCCGCGGTGTCCGCGCTGCTGGCCCGCCGCCTTGCCCCGCACATCGGCGCCGACACCCAGGCCGCCCTCGGCCTGGCCATCTCCGCGGTCGGCCAGGGCGCCCTGTACGGCATGCACGTCGGCGGCTCGTACGGCCGGCTCTTCCCTGGCCTCGCCGTCGCCGGTGTCGGCAGCGGCATCCTCAACGCGGCGCTGGCCCGGCTGGCGGTCGCCGGCGTGCCCGCCGAGCGCAGCGCGATGGGTTCCGGCGCCAACAACACCGCCCGCTACGTCGGCTCCGCCCTCGGCGTCGCCCTGACCGTCTCGGTCGTGACGGCGGCCCGCGGCCCCTCTCCCGCCGCCGCACTGGCCACCGGCGCCAACCACGCCTTCCTGCTCAGCTCCGCCGCCTGCCTCGTCGGCGCGTGCGCCGTCCTGCTGCTGGCCCGTCGTGCCCGCCGCACGGCCGCCCGCTCCGGCGCCGCCGCAATTGCCGCGGCGAAGCAGGGTCAGGCAGCGGCGTGCCGTATGTGCAGGTGACCGTCGCGCGGGTAGGCGGGAGGAGCCGACGGCAGAGTCCTGTCGAGCCGGTAGCCGCTCTTCCCGGCGACGCGGCAGGACGCCGGGTTGTCGACCTGGTGGAGGAGTTCGAGGCGTTCCAGGCCGTCGGCCCGGAAGGCCTCGAAGGACCAGGCGGTGAGAGCCTCGACGGCCCGTGGTGCCACACCCCGCCCGCGCGCCTGTGCCGCCGTCCAGTAGCCGGCCTCGGCGGACGGCGTATCGGAAACGACGCCCTTGAGGACCACATAGCCCACCAACCGCGGCGGCGCCGCGTCAAGTCCCGCGCCGAGCCCCGCGTCATGGGCCGCTTCAAGGACGGCGCAGCCGAACCGCTCGCCCGTTGTCCAGCCCCACTCCTGGGCCTGGGCCCGCACCCACGTCAGCCCCGCGTCCTCAGTGTCCACGGGACAGCGCGTCCAACGCCGCAACACGGGATCCCGGTGCACCTCGGCCGGCGCAGCGACGTCCTCCGCGCACCAGGGGCGAAGGACGAGAGCGGGAGCGGTGGGCGTCGCGCCGGCCGTGAGGGTGACGGGAGAGGTCATCGCCGATCGTACGCGGCAGCGACCCTGCCGGTCCCGGCCCCCCGGACCCGAGCCCGCGCCGTCAGCCGGCCACGAAGCCGGCCAGGCCGAGGCCCTGGGCCGCCGCCGCTGCCGCGCCCACCAGGCCCGCGTCCGTGCCGAGTTTGGCCGGTACCACGTCCACGCCCGCGGCGAAGGAGAGCGTGGCGTAGCGGGTCAGGTGGTCGCGCAGCGGGTCGAAGAGCACCGGGCCCGCGCCCGCGACGCCGCCGCCGATGACCGCGACATTGATCTCGACCAGGGTCGCGGT
Organism: Streptomyces sp. IBSBF 2435; assembly: GCF_036815005.1. Classification (NCBI taxonomy): domain Bacteria; kingdom Bacillati; phylum Actinomycetota; class Actinomycetes; order Kitasatosporales; family Streptomycetaceae; genus Streptomyces; species Streptomyces sp. IBSBF 2435. The sequence continues at coordinate 32,404 of NZ_JAJSYW010000019.1, forward strand.
TGCGGCGATACCGGCCGCGAGAGCCTGCGCGGCGCGGTCGAAGGAGGCCGTCGCGAGCGGGTCGCCGGCCCGCGCGGACTCGGCGACGGCCGCCGCGGTGGGCTCGGTGCCGGCCGGCGGCAGCCAGCCGGACTCCAGGGCGCGGCGGGCGATGTTGGGGCCGCTCGCGATGCGTTCGACGCAGCCGCGGGAGCCGCACGGGCACGGGTCGCCGTCGAGGTCGACGCTGATGTGGCCGATGTGCCCTGCGTTGCCGGTCGGCCCGGGCAGCAGCGCCCCGCCGAGCACGAGCCCGCCGCCGACGCCCGTGGACACCACCATGCACAGCGCGTTGTCGTAGCCGCGGGCCGCGCCCTGCCAGTGCTCGGCCGCGGTCATCGCGACGCCGTCGCCGGTGAGCACGACGGGCAGGCCGCCGGCCGCCTCGCCGACCCGCGGTACCAGCGGGAAGTCGCGCCACCCGGGGACGTTGACCGGGCTGACGGTGCCGTGCGGGGCGTCCACCGGGCCCGCGCTGCCGATGCCCACGGCGACCGCCGCGGACCATTGCGGGGCCGCGCGCAATTCCGCGACGACCTCGGCGACGGCCCGCATCACCGTCTCGCCGTCCTGCCCCGCCGGCGTCGGCCGCAGGGCCCGCGCCACGGGGCGGCCCTCGGTGTCGATGAGCGCCCCGGCGATCTTCGTACCGCCGATGTCCAGTGCGGCCACGAGTGGACCGGTCGCGCCGTGGGGGTGCATCGTTCGGGGGTCTCCTTCATCGTTGTGTCGCCCGGGTTCCGCGACGGCGGTCCCAGAGGTAGTCTCGCCTGACCGTGACAACGTTGTCCATCTCTTGCCGCAGGGAATACTACGACCGTGACCCATACTCCTGGACGTGTCCCCCGGCCCACCATGAAGGATGTCGCCGCCAGGGCGGGCGTCGGACTCAAGACGGTCTCCCGGGTGGTGAACGAGGAACCGGGCGTCACGCCCGACACCGTGGCCCGCGTACAGTCCGCCATCGACGCCCTCGGCTTCCGGCGCAATGACAGCGCCCGCCTGCTGCGCACCCGCAGGACCGCGAGCGTCGGACTGGTGCTCGAAGACCTCGCCGACCCCTTCTACGGGTCGCTCAGCCGCGCGGTGGAGGATGTGGCCCGCGCGCACGGCGCGCTGCTGTTCACCGGTTCGAGTACCGAGAATCCGCGGCGCGAGCAGGAACTGGTGCTGGCCTTCTGCGCCCGCCGGGTCGACGGCCTGGTCGTGGTGCCCGCCGGCGACGACCACCGCTATCTCACCCCGGAGATCGACGCGGGTGTGGCCACGGTGTTCGTGGACCGCCCGGCCGGCCGGATCGACGCGGACGTCGTCCTCACCGACAACGCGGGCGGCACCCGCACCGGGGTCGCCCACCTGATCGCGCACGGCCACCGCAGGATCGGCTTCATCGGCGACCAGCCCGGCATCCACACCGCCGCCGAACGGCTGCGCGGCTACCGCGAGGCGATGGCCGACGCCGGGCTGCCGGTACGCCCCGACTGGTACGCGATGGGCCCGACCACGCCCGACCGGGTCAGGGCGGCGCTGGCCACCATGCTCACCGGGCCCGAGCCGGTCACCGCGCTCTTCGCCGGCAACAACCGGGTGACGGTCACGGCGGTACGCGTGCTGTCGGGACGCCCGCAGCCGGTCGCACTGGTCGGCTTCGACGACTTCGAACTCGCCGACCTGCTCGACCCGCCGGTCACCGTCGTGGCCCAGGACGCCCCCGGCCTCGGCCGCAACGCCGCGCAGCTGCTCTTCCGCCGGCTGGACGGCGTCACCTCGGAGGAGCCCAGCCGCATCGAACTGCCGGCCCGGCTGATCCCGCGCGGTTCCGGCGAGATCCCGCCGGCCTCCTGACACGCCGGGGCCGCCCCCCGGCGGGCGTACCGCTACCGGCCGGCCAGCGCGTCGAGTTCGCCGCGGGCCAGCCCGGTGCGCCCGCTGACCTCCGCCGGGTCCACAGCGCCGCAGTCCAGGCCGCGCAGCAGATAACCGCTGAGCGCGCGGGCCGTCGCGGGCTCGTCGAGCACCGCGCCCGCGGTTTCGGCCACGTAGTCGGCCAGCCGCGCGGCAGCCGTGTCCAGGCCCTCCCGGCAGAAGGCGTAGACGGCCGCATAACGGGTCGGCAGCTGCGCCGGGTGCATATCCCAGCCCTGGTAGTAGCCGCGGGCCAGCGAGCGGCGCACGAGCCCGTAGTGCAGGCGCCAGGCGGCGTGCACCGATTCGGTCGGGCCGACCGGCAGCACATTGGTGGAGCCGTCGGAGAGCCGTACGCCGGTGCCTGCGGCGGCGACCTGCATCACGGCCTTGGCGTGGTCGGCGGCCGGGTGGTCGGGGGCCTGGTGGGCGGCGCTGATCCCGCAGGCGGCGCTGTAGTCGAAGGTGCCGTAGTGCAGGGCGGTGGCGCGGCCCGCCGCCGCGTCGATGAGCCGGGGCACGGTGGCGGCGCCGTCGGGGCCCAGGATGGACTGGGTGGTCTCGATCTGGATCTCGAAGCCGATCCGGCCCGCGGGCAGCCCCGCGGCCCGTTCGAACTGCCCGCACAGCGCGGCCATGGCGGCCACCTGTGCGGGAAAGGTCACTTTGGGCAGCGTGAGCGCCAGCCCTTCCGGCAGCCCGCCGCCGTCGAGCAGCGCGGTGAGGAAGAGGTCGAGGGTACGGATGCCGCGGTCCCGTACGGCCGCCTCCATGCACTTCATGCGGATGCCGATCCAGGGCGGGGCGCTGCCGTCCTCGGTCATCGCGGTCACGGTGTGCGCCGCCGCCAGCGCGGCGGCGTCCTCCTCGGCGTCGGACCGGGCGCCGTAGCCGTCCTCGAAGTCGATCCGCAGGTCCTCCACCGGCTCGCGGCGCAGCTTGTCCCGCACCCGGTCGTGGACGTCGGCGGCGAGGCCGTCGGGCAGCCCGACCACGCCGGCCAGCGCCGCGGCGTCCGGCGCGTGCTCGTCCAGCGCCGCCAGCGCCCGGTCGCCCCAATGCCGCACGGTCCCCGCGGTGAAGGCGTCGGCGGGCACATAGACGGTGTGCACCGGCTGCCGGGTGCCGGGGTCGCCGGGGTAGCGCAGGGCGAGTTCGGCGTCGGTGGCGGCCAGCGACGCGCCGATCTCCGCGACGTACGCGTCCGCAAGTGTCGTACCGGCCGGCTGCGGCATGGACCACCCTCCCGAATTCAACAAACCGTTGAAGCGACGCTAGCCGCGGCGTTCGGCCGGGTCAACACCCGAAGGGCGCACGCCGCGGCCCCCGTACGCGGGGCGTACGGGGGCCGGAACGCGGTCGCGCGGCGGCGGTTCAGCCCTTGCGGGCCTTGACCTCCTCGGTCAGCTGCGGGACGACCTGGAAGAGGTCGCCGACCACGCCGTAGTCGACCAGGTCGAAGATCGGGGCCTCGGCGTCCTTGTTGACCGCCACGATCGTCTTGGAGGTCTGCATGCCGGCCCGGTGCTGGATCGCGCCGGAGATGCCGTTGGCGATGTAGAGCTGCGGCGAGACCGACTTGCCGGTCTGGCCGACCTGGTTGGCGTGCGGGTACCAGCCGGCGTCCACCGCGGCGCGCGAGGCGCCGACGGCCGCGCCGAGCGAGTCGGCGAGCGCCTCGATGACCGAGAAGTTCTCGGCGCCGTTGACGCCGCGCCCGCCGGAGACCACGATCGCGGCCTCGGTCAGGTCAGGACGCCCGGTCGACTGGCGCGGGGTGCGGGCGACGATCTTCGTGCCGGTGGCCAGCTCGCCGAAGGTGACCGCCAGCGGTTCGACGGTGCCGGCCGCGGGGGCGGTCTCGACCGGTGCGGAGTTCGGCTTGACGGTGATCACCGGTACACCGCGGCTGACCCGGGACCTGGTGGTGAAGGCGGCGGCGAAGACCGACTGGGTCGCGACCGGCCCGTCGTCGCCCGCCACCAGGTCGGTGGCGTCGGTGATGATGCCCGAGCCGAGCCGCAGCGCGAGGCGGGCCGCGATCTCCTTGCCCTCGGCGGAGGACGCCACCAGGACGGCGGCCGGCGACACGGCGGCGGCCGCGGCCTGCAGCGCGTCCACCTTGGGCACGACCAGGTAGTCGGTGAATTCGGGCGCGTCGGCGGCGAGCACCCTGACCGCACCGTGCTCGGCGAGCGCCGGGGCGGCGGCCTCGGCGCCTGGGCCGAGGTGGACCGCGACCGGGTCGCCGATCCGGCGGGCCAGGGTCAGCAGTTCGAGGGTCGGCTTGCGGACGGCACCGTCCACGTGGTCGACAAGGACGAGGACTTCAGCCATGGGAATCGTTCTCCTGCGGAAAGTGAGGGGCGGGGGCGGGCCTGCGGTCGCTGCCACGCCCTGGCGCGGGGCGCCGGGCGGGGCCGTTCATCAGATGAACTTCTGCTCCGCGAGGTAGGCCGCGAGCTGCTTGCCGCCTTCGCCCTCGTCCTTGACGATCGTGCCCGCGGTACGCGGCGGGCGCTGGGTGGCGTCCTGCACGGCGGTCCAGGCGCCGCCGAGGCCCACGTCGGACGCGTCGATGCCCAGGTCCGACAGGTCCAGGGCCTCCACCGGCTTCTTCTTGGCGGCCATGATGCCCTTGAAGGACGGGTAGCGGGCCTCGCCGGACTGGTCGGTGACCGACACCAGTGCGGGCAGCGACGCCTCCAGCTGCTCGCTGGCCGCGTCGCCGTCGCGGCGCCCGGTGACCTTGCCGTCGGCCACCGCGACCTCGGACAGCAGCGTGACCTGCGGGATGCCCAGGCGCTCCGCGATCAGCGCGGGCACCACACCCGCCGTGCCGTCGGTGGACGCCATGCCGGTGACGACCAGGTCGTAGCCGACGTGCTCGATGGCCTTGGCGAGCACCAGCGACGTCCCGATGACGTCGGTGCCGTGCAGCGCGTCGTCCTCGACGTGCACGGCCTTGTCCGCGCCCATGGACAGCGCCTTGCGCAGCGCGTCCTTGGCGTCCTCGGGACCGACCGTCAGTACGGTGATCTCGGCGTCGTCGGCGGCGCCGGCGATCTGCAGCGCCTGCTCGACGGCGTATTCGTCCAGCTCCGACAGCAGGCCGTCGACCGCGTCGCGGTCGGTGGTCAGGTCTTCGGCGAAGTGACGGTCGCCGGTGGCGTCGGGCACGTACTTCACAGCGACTACGATCCTCAAGCTCACGCCTGCTCTCCTACCTACTGCATCGTCCTGCACGTCTTCGTCAACTGCCCCGGCAGCGCCCTGGCAAGTGCCCCGGAATTGGCAGCATAGGCGCCTGCGGCTGCGGGTCCCCGCCGGGACGCAACCCACGTCGCGGCGAGTACCCCGGCAGATATATTACTCGCCAGTACACAGACAGTGCCGCCGCTTCGCAAGGTTCGTCCGCTGTGAGCTGCCCTACCCCGCCCGCCGGGGCGCCGAACCGCGCGTCAGACAGCGGCGCCCACCGCGGCGATCACGTCGGCCTTCCGGGGCTGTCCCGACGCCCTGCGGACCACCGCGCCGTCCGCGTCGAGCACCAGCACGGTGGGCGTCTTGACGATGTGCAGCCGCCGGACGAGGTCGAGCTGCGCCTCGGCGTCGATCTCCACATGGCGCACCCCCTCGACCAGGGCGGCGACCTCGGCCAGCACCCGCCGGGTGGCCCGGCAGGGCGCGCAGAAGGCGCTGGAGAACTGCACCAGGGTGGCCCGCTCGCCCAGCGGCCCGCCGAGGTCCGCCGCCGTCAGCCGCTCGTCGCCGTCCTTGGCACCCACCCGGATCCTCCCGTCCCTGCGCCGGTGCAGGACACCGAAGGCACTCGCCGCCGCGAGCACGGCAAGGCACACCACCAGGCCCGTCATCGCCGTCCTCCTCCTCCGCCGCCACCGCGCCGCATTGTCCGCCCGCGCGCGAACCGCGCCGTATTCCCGCACGTCAGCGTTTATACGACCGCAATGATTCCCGCGGGCGCAGCCGCCCGCGGGTCGGTCATCATTCCGGTCATGGACATCGACGTACGCGGCCCCCGGTTCGGCGCGGCCCTCACCACGGCAGTGCTCGCGGCGGTCCTGACCACCGGCAGCGGCGTGCTGCTCGCGGTCCAGGCGGCGCTGTTCGCCGTGGGCGCGGCGGCCGGTGTGCAGCGGTCGCCGTACGGCTGGGTCTTCCGCACCCTGATACGCCCCAGGATCGGCCCGCCGCCCGCCACCGAGGACACGGCGCCGCCGCGCTTCGCACAGGCCGTGGGGCTGGCCTTCGCCGTTGTCGGGGTGGTGGGCTACCTGGCGGGCCCGCAGTGGCTGGGCATGGCGGCCACCGGCTGCGCCCTCGCCGCCGCCTTTCTGAACGCCGCCTTCGCCTATTGCCTCGGGTGCGAGATGTACCTGGCCCTGAGGCGTACTCTCACCTGAGCGGGGCAACCGGCCATCGACGCGGAGGCGGCGTGGCGGTGCTAATGGCGTGACGTGAGAAGAATCTCCCCGGGTCGGGACCGCCCGGGGTGACAGCGGACCCGCTGCCAGGGCACCATCGCTCAGCGGCCGGACAACCTACGGGCGCGTAACTTCCGCCGGGAGCGCCGCCCCGGAGAGAGCAGGTGCCCTGACATGGCCGAACTCGTCTACCCACCGGTGATCGGTTTCGCCCGCACCATGTTCAAGGTGCAGGGCCTGCGGTTCGACATCCGGGGCACCGAGAACATACCGCGTGAGGGCGGCGCCCTGCTGGTGAGCAATCACATCGGCTATCTGGACTTCGTCTTCTGCGGCCTGACGACGCTGCCCGCCAAGCGCCTGGTGCGGTTCATGGCCAAGGAGTCGGTTTTCCGGCACAAGGTGTCGGGGCCGCTGATGCGCGCCATGAAGCACATCCCCGTGGACCGTTCCGAGGGCATGCACGCGTACGCGCACGCACTGGAGGCGCTGCGCAGGGGCGAGATCATCGGGGTCTTCCCCGAGGCGACCATCTCACAGTCCTTCACCTTGAAGTCGTTCAAGTCGGGCGCCGCCAGGCTGGCGATGGAGGCGGGGGTGCCGCTGCTGCCGATGGCGCTGTGGGGCACCCAGCGGCTGTGGACCAAGGGCCGGCCGCGCAATCTCGGCAGGACGAGGCTCCCGATCTCGATGCGGATCGGCGAGCAGATGCGCCCGCACGACGAGGAGAAGCCCGGGGCGCTCACCCGGCGGCTCCGGCTGCGGGTCCAGGAACTGCTGGAGGACGCCCAGCGGACGTACCCCGGCCGCCCCTCGGGCCCCGACGACCGCTGGTGGCTGCCGTCGCACCTGGGCGGCACCGCCCCGACACCCGAGGTGGCGGCGGAGCGGGACCGCGCGCAGCAGGCGGCCGATTAGGACGGCCGCCTAGGACCGGTCCGGCAGGTCGGCGGGCAGCACGATGCCGGTGCTGCTCCGCGCCGCCCGCAGGCAGGCCACCACGGCCGCCGGCGGGGCCGCGTAGACCAGCGGGTGGTCGCGCTCCCCCAGCTCCGGGCGGACCGGGAAGGCCAGTCGCTCGGTCGTCAGCGAGAAGCGGGCGTCCACGCCCGGCCGGTTGCCCCTGGCGTCCAGCCGGCTCCAGCGGTCGGTGCCGGGCAGCCGCAGGGCGATCAGGCCGTGCAGGGCCGGCTGTGAGCCGTCGTCCTCGGTCAGCCGCTGGTAACAGAGCCCGGCGGGTATGCCGCGGGCCCGCAGCAGCGCGGCCAGGGCGTGCGACTTGGCATAGCAGATGCCGTTGCGCTGCTCCAGCACGTCGGACGCCCGCCAGCTGACCCGCGGATCGCCGGAGTCGAAGGAGTGCGGGATCGCGTCGCGGACGTATTCGAAGGCCACCTCCGCATATTCATGCGGGCTGCCGGTGTCCTCGGCCAGAAGCGCGGCGGTTTCCCGCACGAGCGGGTCGTGGTGGTCGATGACGTCGTCGGCGGCGAGATATGCGGAGAGGACAGCGGTCTCCGGGATCGGTTGCATGGACCGACCCTAGAGATCCACCGGCCTCCGATCAATCAATTTACTGCATCACGTATACATATCCAGCTTGCACACGCGCCGCCTCATCCGCCGGACGCCATCTCCTCGGCTATGGCCGCGGCGAAGCCGTCCACGTCCTCCTCCGTCGTGTCGAAGGCGCACATCCAGCGCACCTCGCCGGTCGACTCGTCCCAGAAGTAGAAGCGGTAGCGCTTCTGCAGCCGCTCGCTGACCTGGCGCGGCAGGACAGCGAAGACCGCGTTGGACTCCACGGGCCGCAGCACCCGCACCCCGTCGATGCCGCGCACCGCCTCGTCCAGCCTGCGGGCCATCGCGTTGGCGTGCTGGGCGCTGCGCAGCCACAGGTCGCCGGCCAGCAACGCCTCGAACTGCACCGACACGAAGCGCATCTTGGACGCCAGCTGCATCGACAGCTTGCGCAAGTACGCCAGCGAGCGGACCCGCTGCGGGTTGAGTACCACGACGCACTCGCCGAGCAGCAGGCCGTTCTTGGTGCCGCCGAAGGACAGGATGTCCACGCCCGCGTCGGTGGTGAAGCGGGCCGGCGGCACTCCGAGGCTCGCCGCGGCATTGGCCAGCCGCGCGCCGTCCAGATACACGGCCATACCCAGCTGGTGGGCGTGGTCGCAGACCGCCTTGATCTCCTCGGGCGTGTAGCAGGTGCCCAGCTCGGTGGTCTGGGTGATCGCGACGACCTGCGGCTGCGCCCGGTGCTCGTCGTCGAAGCCGTACGCCTGCCGGTCGATCAGCTCAGGGGTGAGCTTGCCGTCGGGGGTGGGGACGGTCAGCAGTTTCAGCCCGCCGACACGCTCGGGCGCGCCGCACTCGTCCACGTGGATGTGCGCGGACTCGGCGCAGATCACCGCGCCCCAGCGCTCGGTGACGGCCTGGAGCGCGGTCACGTTGGCGCCGGTGCCGTTGAAGACCGGGAAGACCTCGGCGGTGGGGCCGAAGTGCGACCGGAAGATCTCCTGGAGATGGGCGGTGTAGCCGTCCCCGCCGTAGGCGACCTGGTGGCCGCCGTTGGCCAGTGCCAGGGCGGCCAGGACCTCGGGGTGGACTCCGGCGTAGTTGTCGCTGGCGAAGCCGCGCACGCCCGGGTCGTGCCGCCGTACGGCGTCGGTCGGCGCGGCTTCCCGCCGCGCGCCGGTGGTCGGGTCGGCCGGGTCAGTCACGGCCGGAACGGTCACGGTCGGGTCGGTCACGGTTGGGGCGTCAGCCACTGGCGGGTCCCGTTCACGTCGTCGGCGGTGCGGTTCCAGACGTCGGCGATCGCGTCGGCGAGATCGCGTACATCGGTGAAACCGGCGAAGGTGGACTGCGGGCGCTCGGCCCGCATCCCATCGTGCACCAGCGCCTTGATCACCAGTACGGTGGCCGCCGCGGTGGGCCCGGTGTCGCCGCTGAGCTTGCGGAAGGAGTCGCCGAGCGCGAGCGTCCAGGCCTCGGACGCGGCCTTCGCCGCGGCATAGGCGGCGTTCCCCGCGGTGGGCCGGCTCGCGCCGGCGGCGCTGATCAGCACGTAGCGGCCGCCGGGGCTGCGCATCAGGCCGTCGTGGAAGGCCAGCGAGGTGTGCTGCACCGTCCGGATCAGCAGCTTGTGCAGGACGTCCCAGTCGGCCAGCTCGGTCTCGGGGAAGGACGCGGAGCCGCGCCAGCCGCCGACCAGGTGGACCAGGCCGTCGACCCGGCCGTGGTCCTTCTCGATCCGGCCGGCCCAGTCCTGGGTGGCCTCCAGATCGAGCAGGTCGACGATCTCCCCGGTGATGTCGGCGCCGCCCGCGTCGTAGCGCGCCGCGTCGACGGCCTCCGCCAGCCGTTCGGGGTCGGCGTCCGCCGCGATCACATGGCCGCCCTCGCGGGCCAGCCGCTGCAGTACGGCGCGGCCGGCGGGTCCGCCGGCACCTGCCACCGCGATCACCGCTCCGTCAAGACCGCCGGAATACGTGTCGGTCGTCATGTCCGCCTCCTCGGCCGCACCGGTCACGCGGCGCTCCGTACCGGGCTTTCGCCCGTGATCCCCTTGGTGGAGGCGATCACTTCACGGAGCTTCTTGGCAAGGGCTTCGTAGAACATGCTGAGCGGAAATTCGTCCGCCAGCACGTCGTCCACGAGCTTGCGCGGGGGCAGCGTCAGGTCCAGGGCGTCCGGCCCCTTGGCCCAGACCGAGCCGGGATGCGGTGAGAGATAGCTCGCGACCAGGTCGTACGCGGCGAACCAGTGCACGAGCTTGGGGCGGTCTATGCCGTCCCTGTACAGCGTCTCGATGTCGGCACAGAGCTGGTTGGTGACCTGCGGTGCGCGCTCCCAGTCGATATGCAGGGTGTTGTCCGTCCAGCGTACGGCGTCGTGCTTGTGCAGGTACGCGAAGAGCAGCTGACCGCCGAGTCCGTCGTAGTTGCGGACCCGCTCCCCGGTGACCGGGAAGCGGAAGAGCCGGTCGAAGAGGATGGCGTACTGCACGCCGAGCCCCATGGGGTGGCCCTCGGCCTGGAGCGTGACGGCCTCACGGAAGGTCGTGAGGTCGCAGCGCAGCTCTTCGAGACCGTACATCCAGAACGGCGCCCGCTGCTTGATCATGAACGGGTCGAACGGCAGGTCTCCGTGGCTGTGCGTGCGGTCGTGGATCATGTCCCAGAGCACGTACGTCTGCTGGGCCAGCTCCTGGTCGGCCACCAGGCGCGCGGCCTCCGGCGGCAGCTCCAGGCCGAGGGTGTCCACCGCGGCGGCGGTCACCGCGCGGAAGCGGGCCGCCTCGCGGTCGCAGAAGATCGCGCCCCAGGTCCACCGCTCCGGGGGCGTGCGCACGGCGACGGTCTCGGGGAAGAGCACCGCGGAATTGGTGTCGTAGCCGGGGGTGAAGTCCTCGAAGGTGATCGGTACGAACTGCGGGTTGTCGTACCTGGTGCGCTCCAGTTCGGCGAGCCAGTCGGGCCACATCACCCGCAGGGCGACGGCTTCCAGGTTGCGGTCCGGGTTGCCGTTCTGGGTGTACATCGGGAAGACGACCACATGGCGGCGGCCGTCGCGGCGGTCGGCGGACGGCTGGAAGGCCAGCAGCGAGTCCAGGAAGTCGGGGACGGCGAAGCCGTCGTCGGCCCAGCGGCGCAGGTCGGCGGCCAGGGCGCGGTGATAGGCGGCGTCGTGCGGGAGCAGCGCGGTCAGCTGCCCGACCGCGTCCACGACCCGCTCCACCGCGCGCGCCGCGTCCTCGCGCGTGGGCGCGCCCTCGGCGTCGAAGTCGAGGGAGCCGTCCTTGAGCTGCCAGGGCCTGATGGCCTCGACTGCCTGCTTGAGCGCCGCCCACGCGGGGTGCCCGGCGACGTCGTCACCGGCTGGCCGGCCGGTGTGAGCCGTCGCCGACGAAAGAACTTCACCCATGACCGCTCCTTTACAGAAAAAAATGTCGTGACCCTACCGTATCCACGACATTGTTCCCGCTACAAGGGCGGTCGAAGCGGATCGTCCTGCCGAATCACCTCTCGACGGCCGTTCTTGCGGCCGTTGTCCCGGTACGGGGCGACGGATTCCTCTGTCCGCCCGGCGGCGCCGGGCCGTCAGGGCGCGTTCGGCCTGGTGTCGCCCGCACGGCCTATGGTGCCGGTATGAGCTTCCTCACCGTCGGTCACCGCGGCGTCATGGGCGTCGAGCCGGAGAACACCCTGCGCTCCTTCCGCCGCGCCGAGCAGGCCGGCCTGGACCAGATCGAGCTGGACCTCCATCTGAGCAAGGACGGCGCACTGGTGGTGATGCACGACGCCGACGTGGACCGCACCACGGACGGCAGCGGGGCGATCCGCGACCTCACGCTCGCCGAGATCCGCACCCTGGACGCCGGGCTCGGCGAGCGGGTGCCGGCCTTCGAGGAGGTGCTCGACGCGGTGAGCTGCCCGATCCAGGCCGAGATCAAGGACGCTGCGGCGGCCCGCGCGCTGGCCGACACGCTCCGCGAGCGCGGCGAGACCGAGCGGGTCAGCGTGCTGTCCTTCCACGACGAGGCACTCGCCGAGATCCACGCGCTGCTGCCCGACGTCCGCACCGTTCTGGTGGCCAGCAGGCTCGGCCCGGAGATCGTGACCCGCGCCCAGGCGGTCGGCGCCCGGCTGGTCAGCCTGGACCTCACCCACCTGAGCCTGGACGTCGTACGCCGCTGCCAGGCCGCGGGGATCGCGGTCATGGCCTGGACGGTGAACACCGCGCAGGACTGGGCGCTGGCCCGGGCGCTGCGGCTGGACGGCGCCGCGACCGACCTGCCGACCGCGCCCGCCGAGCAGCCGTAAGGCGTACGCCACGCCCGGCGCACGCCACGCGGACCGGGCGGGGCGTACGGACTGCGCGCGCAATACTGCGGACACAAACGTCCGCCATCCGGACATCGACCTCAATCACGTGGACAGTTGCCGCGCGGGATGCCAAGGTCCCGCCATGCGTCCCGTGATCCGACTGGCCCGGAAGCGCGCCGCCCTCGCGGCCGCCGCCCCGCTCGCACTCGTCCTCGCGCTCGCCGGCTGCTCCCCGCAGGACGATTCGACGGCGTCCGACTCGCCGTCGTCGCCCGCCGCCGGCAGCTCGGCGTCCGCCACCACCGCCGCCGACGCGTGCCCGTCGGGCGCGCTGCCCACCCACTCCGGCGGCACGCTCACCATCGGCACCGACAACCCGGCGTACGATCCGTGGTTCTCGGACAACAAGCCCTCCAACGGCAAGGGTTACGAGTCGGCGGTCGCGTACGCCGTCGCCAAGCAGCTCGGCTATGCGGCGGGCCAGGTGACCTGGAAGACCGTGCCGTTCAACTCCGCCTTCGCCCCGGGCGCCAAGGACTTCGACTTCGACATCAACCAGGTCTCGATCAACGCCGACCGCAAGAAGACCGTCGACTTCTCGCCCGGCTACTACGACGTGCGGCAGGCGGTCGTCGCCCGCAAGGGGTCGAAGATCGCCGGCGCGCACTCGATCGCCGACCTCAAGAACGCCAAGCTGGGCGCCCAGATCGGCACCACGAGCCTGGACACGGTCACGGATGTGGTCAAGCCCTCGAAGCAGCCCGCCGCCTTCCAGCGCAACGACCTGGCCGTCGCGGCGCTGAAGAACGGCCAGGTGGACGGGATCGTGGTGGACCTGCCCACCGCCTTCTACATCACCGGCGCCGAGGTCCAGGACGCCAAGGTCGTGGGGCAGTTCGCCGCGGCCGGCGGCGCGCCCGAGCAGTTCGGGCTGGTGCTCGACAAGGGCAGCCGGCTCACCGCGTGCGTCTCGAAGGCCGTCACCGCGCTGCGCACCGACGGCACGCTCGCCGCGCTGGAGAAGCAGTGGCTCTCCGACGCCGTCGACGCCCCGCTGCTGTCGTGACGGTCCGGGACGACCCGGCCCCGCCGGACCTCTACCGGCCGTCCGCCCGGCGGATCGAACGGGAGCGCGACCGGCGCGCCAGGACCCGCAGGGCCGGCCTGGTGGCGGCGGGCAGCACCCTCGCGACGGCGGCCGTACTGGTCGCGCTGGTGGTGAATTCGCCGGGCTGGTCGCGCACCCGGGAGACCTTCTTCAACTGGCACTACGCGAAGAAGTCGCTGCCCGACGTGCTGCACGGCCTGTGGCTGAACGTCCAGCTGATGGTGGTGTGCGGCGCGGTCGTCCTGGTCGCCGGGCTGCTGGTGGCCGTGGTCCGCACCCTTCGCGGGCCGGTCTTCTTTCCGCTGCGCGCCCTCGCCACGGCCTACGTGGACTTCTTCCGGGGGCTGCCGCTGATCATCTGCCTGCTCGCCGTCGTCTTCGGAGTGCCCGCGCTGCGGCTGAGCGGGGTCACCAACGACCCGGTCCTGCTGGGCGGCTTCGCCTTGTGCCTGACCTACACCGCCTATGTGGCCGAGGTGTTCAGGGCCGGCATCGAGACGGTTCACCCCAGCCAGCGCGCCGCGGCCCGCTCGCTCGGCCTGAGCAGCGCCCAGACCATGCGGTACGTGGTGCTGCCGCAGGCCGTGCGCCGGGTCGTGCCGCCGCTGCTCAACGACCTGGTGTCGCTGCAGAAGGACACCGGCCTGGTGTCCATCGGCGGCGCGGTGGACGCGGTCGCGGCGGCCCAGATCGTCGCGTCCCGGTCCTTCAACTACACGCCCTACGTCGTCGCCGGAGTGATCTTCGTGGCACTCACCATCCCCATGACGCGGCTCACCGACTGGGTGACCGCCCGGATGAACCGGCGCCAGTCGCAGGGAGGCGCCGTATGAGCACCGACCCGCTGGCGAAGGACGCCGTGCCCGCGCTGACCGGCACGCCCGTGCTGTCGCTGGAGTCGGTGCGCAAGACCTACGGCGGCTCCGTGGTGCTGCGGGACCTCACCCTGGAGGTGCCCGCGCACACCGTGACCGCGCTCATCGGCGCCTCGGGCTCCGGCAAGTCGACCCTCCTGCGCTGCGTGAACCTGCTGGAGGAGGTCGACGACGGTGCGATCCTGCTGGACGGCGAGGACATCACCGACCCGCGCGCGGACCAGGACGCGGTACGCCGCAGGATCGGCGTGGTGTTCCAGTCCTACAACCTCTTCCCGCACATGACCGTGCTGGACAACATCGCCCTCGCACCGCGCCGGGTGCACAAGGTGCCGCGGGCCGAGGCGGAGGAGCGTGCGCGAGGGCTGCTGGGCAGGCTGGGCCTCGCCGACCGGGCCGGGGAGTACCCCGACCGGCTCAGCGGCGGCCAGCAGCAGCGGGTGGCGATCCTGCGGGCGGTCGCCACCCGGCCGCGGCTGCTGCTCCTGGACGAGGTCACTGCCGCGCTCGACCCGGAACTGGTCGGCGAGGTCCTGGCCGTGGTCCGCGACCTCAAGGAGCAGGGCATGACCATGGTGATCGCCACCCATGAGATGGCCTTCGCACGCGAGGTCGCCGATCAGGTGTGCTTCCTCGACGGAGGGGTGGTGCTGGAGCGGGGTACCGCGGCCGAGGTCTTCGGCGCGCCCCGCGAGCCGCGCACCCGCGACTTCCTGCGCCGGATCACGGCGGCGGGACGGCTGTAGCCCTGCCGGGAGGAGCCCTCAGAGCTTCTTGGCCAGCAGCTCGAATTCCAGGTCGTCGCGGGTCGGCAGCCCGAACCGCTCGTCGCCGTACGGGAAGGCGCTGGTCTGCCCGGTCCTGGCGTAGCCGCGCCTCTCGTACCAGGCGATGAGGTCCTCGCGGACCGAGATCACCGTCATGTGCATCTCGGCGACGCCCCACTCGTCGCGGGCGAAGCGTTCCGCCTCCGCGATGACGGCCTTGCCGAGCCCCGCGCCCTGGAGCGTCGGGCGCACCGCGAACATCCCGAAGTACGCGTGGCCGCCGCGGTGCTCCAGCTGGCAGCAGGCCACCAGCTCGCCGTCGCTCTCCACCGCGACGAGCCTGCTGTCGGCCTTCTCTATGACCGCGAGCACACCTTCGGGATCGGTGCGCCGCCCCTGGAGGATGTCCGCCTCCGTCGTCCATCCGGCACGGCTGGCGTCGCCGCGGTAGGCGGACTCGATCAGCGCGACGAGCGCGGGAACGTCTTGTGCGGTGGCGGGCCGGAACCCGGGCGCGGCGGCGGTGTCCATGCCGCACAGGCTAACCGAGCCGCACGCGCTGCCGCGGGGCACGCCGGACCCGCCGCGGGCAGCCCCACCTGCGGCCGGGCGGACGGCGGCGCCGCGCCGGGAGCGGCGGCCGGGGCGGCCCGCGGTGTCCGGCGCACGGCCCTCCCGGCGGCCGGGGCGGTCCGGCGGCGCCCGGCGGACGGGGGCTCGCGGGGTCGGCCCCGGGGAGG
>NZ_JAJSYW010000020.1:0-59094 GCF_036815005.1 Streptomyces sp. IBSBF 2435
CCCCCCGGGGCCTGGGGGTGTGGGGCCCCCCCCCGGCGGTGGTAGAGCACCCCCCCCGCCGGCGCCCGGCCGCCCGATCCGGGCCCGGCCCGGCAGCAGCCGGCGCTGCTCACGGGCTACGAGCGGATCGGCGAGCAGCGCTACCGCGAGTCGGTGGGCTTCCACTACGAGGAGTTCACCGTGGGCGACGTCATCGAGCACCGCCCCGGCCGTACAGTCACCGAGACGGACAACGTGCTGATGAGCATGCTGGCCATGAACCTCTCCCCGCTGCACATCGACGCCGCCTACTGCGAGACGCTGCCGTGGGGCAAGCCGCTGGTCTCCAGCCTCGTGACGCTCAGCATCGTCGGCGGGATGACCGTGCGCAGCACCAGCGGCCGGGCACTGGCCAACCTCGGCTGGGACCACATCCGGCTGCCCGCGCCGGTCTTCGCCGGCGACACCCTCTACGCGCAGAGCGAGATCCTCGCCAAACGGCTCTCGCGCAGCCGTCCGGGCGAGGGGATCGTGTCCTGCCGGACGACCGGGACGAAGTCCACCGGCGAGGTGGTGCTGGTCTACGAGCGCAGCTTCCTGGTGCCGTGCAGGACCGGGGCAGCCGGCGCGGCAGCCGGGTACCCGGCCGTGCCCGACGCGCCGCCCGCCCCGCCGTCTCCGGCCGGGTCCGCACCGCGGGAGTCGGCGTGAGGACACTGCTGATCGGCAACACCCGCACCGAGGAGATGGTCGGCGACCTCGCCGCGCTGTCCCCGCAGGCCCGCGAGGCCGCCGGATACGGTGCCCACCGCATGCTGTGGTGGGCGCGCGAAGGGGACGTGCTGGTCCTGCCGACCCTCCCCGACGAGGCGTTCGCCGACTACGTCGCCGCGCTGACCGGGACCCCGCGCGCCTCGGTCACCGTCCTGGCCCCGGCCCCCGGCCGGCTGGGCTCCGGGCTGCTGACGCCGGACCGGCTGGCGGACCCCGCGCTTGAGGAGGCGCTGCACGGCGCGCTGCGCAAGGCCCAGGGCTCAGGACCGGCCGGCCTGCGGATCACGCCGGTCTACCCGGACGCCACCGTGGCCGACCTCGCACGCCGCCTCGGCGCCGAGGCGGCGCTGCCCGGCTTCGGCTTCCACGCCCAGGGCGGCAGCGCGCTGGTCAACAGCAAGGCGGCCTTCCGCGCGGTGGCGGCCGGCGCGGGTGTGCCGATCGCGCCCGGCACGGTGGTCATCGACCCCGGCGAGGCGGCCCGCGCGATCCGCGCCCTCCTCGGCGGGGGCCACTGCGCCATCGCCAAGCAGGAGTTCAGCGGCGGCGGGCTGGGCAACGAGATCCTGGCGCCCGCGCCCGGCGTCGAGCCCGCGGGCGCCCCCCGCGCGGTGGTGCTGCCCGACGGCGCGGCGATCGACGCGTACGTGGCGGAGCGCTGGCCGTGGCTGACCGAGGGCGGCCGGCACCGGCTGGTGGTGGAGCGCTACTACGCCGGGGCGGTGCCGGTGTACGCGGAATTCGTGGTCGCCGACCGCGCGGTCGAACTGACCGGCACCGGCGAGATGCTGATGGACCCGGTGGTCGTCGGCGAGATCGTACCGGCCTCGGCGAGGCTGACGGCCGACGCCACGGCCGAGTTGATCGCGGTCGGCCGGCACCTGTGCGAGGCGTACCGGGCGCTGGGCTACCGGGGCACGATCAGCGCCGACGCCTACCTCACCCCGCAGGGCGAGATCCGCTTCTGCGAGGCCAACGGCAGGATCACCGGCTCCACCCATCTGCACACCGTCATGGCCGAGCGCCTGGTGGGTCCGGCGGTGCGCCCGCGGCGGGTCCTGCTGGGCGGGGAGTGCGCCGCGCCGTCCTTCCCGGCCGCCGTCGCGGCGCTCGAGGCGGCCGGGCTCGGCTTCGACCCCGCGACCGGCACCGGCGTGGTCCTCGTGAACGACTTCGGGCCGGCGGCGGGAGCCGTCATGTACTGCGTCATCGCCGAGGACGTCGCGGGCGCCCGGGAGCGGCAGCGGGAGACGGAGCCGCTGCTGGCTCATGCCGCGGCCTGAACGCGCCACACCGCACGGCCCGTTGATCCGGGGCCGCCGCCGCGGGCGGCCCGGACGGCACCCCCCACCATGCCCCGCCCACCCGCAACCGACGCCGAGAGAAGGCCGAACCATGCTCCTGAACAGCTACGACAGTTGGTCCCCGCTGCGTGAGGTGGTCCTCGGATCCGCCGACAACTACACCTCGCACGAACGGGAGTTGTCCTTCGACATCTTCTTCCACGACGAGACGCCCTACAGCCGCATCTACTACCCCCGCCATGTCAGCCCCGGGGCCGGTCCGGCGAAGCGCTCCCCCATCAAGCAGCGGTATCTGGAGGAGCTGCGCGAGGACGTCGAGCAGATGGCCGACATCTTCGCCCAGCTGTCGATCACCGTCCACCGCCCGCTGTCGCTGGACGCGGCGACCGGCGAGGTCCGCACCCCCGCCTTCGCCGCCGCCGTCGTCCCGCCGCTCAACGTCCGCGACAACAGCATCGTGTTCGGCGACGAGATCATCGAGACGCCCCCGCTGGTGCGCTCGCGCTACTTCGAGACGCAGTTCCTCAAGCCGGTCTACGCCGAATACTTCCGGCGCGGCGGGCGCTGGACGGTGATGCCCCGCCCGATGATGACCGACGCCTCCTTCGACCTGTCCTACGTGGCCGAGGCGGGCAAGGCCGGCTCGCTCTTCGAGCCCATCTCCGACCCCCAGCCGTCCCCGTACGACACCGGGTTCGAGATGATGATCGACGGGGCGCAGTGCCTGCGGCTGGGCCGGGACGTGTTCGTCAACGTCTCCAACGCCAACCACGCGCTCGGCTGCGACTGGCTGGAACGGCACCTTGAGGGGCGCTTCCGCGTCCACCGGCTGCACCGGCTCGCCGACAGCCACATCGACAGCACCGTCCTGGCGCTGCGTCCCGGTCTGCTGCTGGTGCGCTCCCCCGAGGTCGCCGAGCGGCTGCCGAAGGCGCTGCAGAGATGGGACATGATCTTCCCGCCCGAGCCGGAGGACAACAACTTCCCCGACTACGACGACGACGACCTCATCCTCACCAGCCGCTACATCGACCTCAATGTGCTGTCGGTGTCGCCGGACACCGTGATGGTCAACGCCGCCTGCCCGGAGCTGGCCCGCACCCTGGAGGGCCGCGGCTTCACCGTGGTCCCGGTACGCCACCGCCACCGCCGGCTGTTCGGCGGCGGCCTGCACTGCTTCACCCTCGACACGGTCCGCGAGGGTTCCGGGCCCGAGGACTACCTCGACGACTGAGCACGCCGCCTGTCAGCCGACGAAAGGAGAAGACGATGCGGGCCGTGGTATTACGGCGCTTCGGCGGGCCCGAGGAGCTGCGGCCCGCGGAGCTGCCGGAACCGGAGGCGGGCCAGGGCGAGTCGGTCATCGACGTCACCCTGGCCGGACTCAACTTCGCCGACCTGGAGGTCCGCGAGGGCGTGTACGCGCCGCCGCGGCTCCCCGCCGTCCTCGGCGCCGACGTGGTCGGGCGGCGGCGCTCCGACGGGCGCCGGGTCGTCGCCCTGCTGCGCGCGGGCGGCGGCTACGCGCAGGTGGCCGTCGCGCGCGACGCGTACACGGTGGAGGTGCCGGCCGGTATCGACGACGCCCAGGCGGTGGGCCTGCTGGAGCAGGGGTGCACCGCCTACGGCGCCCTCGTCACCGCCGGGCGGCTGCGCCCGGGCGACAGCGTGGCGGTCGCCGCCGCGGCCGGGGGCGTGGGCCACCTCGCGGTGCAGTTGGCGCTCGCGCTCGGCGCCGGTCCGGTGGCGGCCGTCGCGTCGACCCCCGAGAAGCGGGCGTTCGTACGGTCGCTGGGCGCGCAGGTGGCCGTCGGCCGGGCCGAGGAGCTGGGCGAGGCGCTGCCGAACGGTGTCGACCTCTACCTCGACTCGGTCGGCGGCCAGGAACTGCGGGCGGGCCTCGCCGCGGTGGCCCCTTTCGGCCGGCTGGTGTCGGTCGGCGCACGCGGCGGGCTGTCCGACACGCTGGCCATGGACGATCTGACCGGCCGGTCCGTGGGGGTGCACGGCCTGTGGATGCAGCAGGTCCTGGCGGCCCCGCAGGTGTTCGCGCGTGCCTCGGGCATGCTGTTCACCCTGGCCAGGCGGGGACTGCTGACCGCCCGGATCGACCGCGTCGTACCGCTCGCCGGGGTGGGCGCGGCCCACGCGGCGATGGCGGCACGCGCGACGATGGGCAAGGTCCTGGTCGATGTGCGGGCCTGACGGGCGGTAGGGCAGGCGACGGCTCCGCGCGCCGGCGGCCGGAACGGACCGGGCCGTACGGGCGCGGACCGGGTGCGTACGGTCGCGGGCCGCGGGGCCGCGCTGTGCGGTCGTACGGTCGCGGGCGCCGGGTGCGTACGGTCGCTGCGGGGTCGTACGGCTAGCGGGCCGCCGGGGCGCACGGTCGCGCGTTACGCCGCCTGCTGGCCGACGGGTTCCGCCACGTGCGGGGGCGGCGCCGCGAGCCGGCGAAGTCCCGGTGTGGCGGCGCCGATCGACGTGACGGCGCCGATGCAGAGCAGGCCGCCGCCGACCAGGGCCGTCACGCCCGTCGTGGCGGCTGCCACGAGCCCGCCCGCCATGCTGCCGAGGTCGGGTCCCGCCTGCCCGACGATCTGCTCGGCGGCGGCGACCCGGCCGAGGAGTTCGTTCGGAGTGTTCAGCTGGACGATGGCGCCGCGGGACACCACTGAGACGGTGTCGGCCGCGCCGGCCAGCACCAGGCAGCCGAGTCCGGCCCAGGCCTGCGGCGAGAGCCCGAACAGCACCAGCGCGGCGCCCCAGGAGGCGGACCCGCCGAGCATTACCAGGCCGGGGCGCGGCAGCCGGGTGAAGGTCCCGGAGAAGACGGACGCGGCCACTCCGCCGACGGCTATCGCGGACAGGAAAAGGCCCAGGGTGCGCGGGTTGCCGCCGAAGCGCTCCTCGTTGATGAGCGGGAACAGGCTGATCGGCATCGACAGCACGGTGGTGGCCAGGTCGGAGAGCAGCGCCCCGCGGATGACCGGGGTGCGGACCAGGAAGGCCAGGCCGTCCAGCACGCCGTTCAGCCCCGGCCGGGTGGCCTCGTCGCCGGCCCGCATCGACGGCAGGCCCAGCGCCCCGTAGATCGCCGCGGCGAAGGTGAGCGCGTCGACCAGGTAGCAGGCGCCGACGCCCGGACCGCCGAGGATCAGCCCGCCCATCGCCGGGCCGAGCAGCATGGCGCTCTGGAAGGAGATCCGGTTCAGCGCCAGCCCGGCGGAGAGCTGGTGCGCGGGGAGCAGCCGCGGGACGAAGGTGCGCGAGGCCGGGCCGCTGCCGGCCACGAAGCAGAACTGCACCGCGACCAGGAGCAGCACCGCGGCGGGGGGTAAGTGCCCGAAGAACCCCTGGAGGGCCAGGAGCAGGGCGCACGCGGCCTGCCCGCTGGTCGCGGCCAGGTAGAACCTCCGCCGGTCGACCCGGTCGATGAGCGTCCCGGCGAAGAGCCCGAGCACGGTCAGCGGAAGCGCCTGCGCCAGGCCGACGGCGCCGGTCCAGACCGTACTGCCCGTCATCTGCCAGACCTGGTACATCACGGCGACGAGCGACATCTGGCTGCCGAACCCGGAGAGCGCCTGGCCGGCCCACAGCCGCCGGAAGGCTGGTGAGGACCGCAGCGGGGCGACGTCGAGCAGCGCGTGCCTCATGCCCATCCGGGGTCCTCCGTCGGCTTTTCCGGTGTCCGGCCCTGCACATCTCCTGCCAACGGCCGCCCTGCGCTGCCCCTGCCGCCCTCGGAGTATGCCGGGCACCGGGCGCCCCCGCCTAGACCGAAAGGCGCCCGTCACGAAGCGCCGAAACCGGGGCCGCTGAATCGGCTGGTCGCGGACGCGGTCCGTGCGCGAGGCTGGGCGTATGCCTCGACGTCTCATGTTCGTGCAGTTGAAGACCGGTTACGACACCGACCGGGGCCCCTCCTGGATCGGGTGGGTGGACTTCTCGAAGACCTGGAGCACCGCGTACGTCCGGGGGAGGACACTGCGGCGGTCAGGGGGGATGTCCGACGCGAACTTCCACGACGTCGGGACCGGCGAGGAGTTCTGGGTCTCAGGACCGAAGCGGGACCGCACCGACACCCGCTACGGCCCGTCCAGCCCTGACATCGACCCGGAAGCCGTCAGGGCCTACCGCGCCTTCCTCGACGGCGCGCCCCTGCCGGGCCGGCAGAACGGCTGACCGGCGGGAGGCGGGCCGCGCTCGGCGCACCGGCGTCAGGAGCCGTGCGAGTGGGGCGGTTCGGGCTCTGGGCGGTCGAGTTCCGGTTCCAGGCCGTCCGCGACCGGGGCGGGGCGGCGGCCAGCGTCGACCCGCCACACCTCGAAGGCCCAGGTCGTCGCGGACACCACCGCCAGGCCCAGCAGCCACCCGCCGATCACGTCGCTGCACCAGTGGACGCCGAGGGCCACGCGGGTGAAGCCGACACCCACCACGGCCAGCGCCGCCACGAGCCAGCACAGCCGGTGCGCGGCGCGCGGCACGAACGGGAGCAGGACCAGCAGGAAGATCGCGAAGGACGTGGTGGCGGTCATGGCGTGCCCCGAGGGGAAGGAGTAACCGGGCGCGTGCGCCACCGGGTCGGACAGGGCGGGGCGGGCCCGTTCGACGATCGCCTTGACCAGCACGCCGGTCAGCGCCCCGGCGCCGGCGGTCACCGCCGACCAGGCCGCCAGCCGCCAGGCCCTGCGGTGCAGCAGCCAGAGGGTGAGCAGGGCCACCGCGGTACGCAGGGTGCCGGGGCTGAGGATCCAGTTCGACACGAAGGAGAGTGCCCGCGTCCACTCGTGGTGGCGGACGGCGATGTGGTGCAGCCGGTCGGCCGCCCCGGTGTCGATGTCCCGCAGCGGCGTCCAGTGCGCCTCGACCAGGACGAGCAGGAGTCCGAAGAGCACCGCCGCCGCCGCGGCGCCGGCGGCCGAACCCAGCAGGTGGGCGCCGTACGAGCGGTCGGCCCTGCGGGTGCGGTCGCCGATGGACTCGGGTGCGTTGTGCGTCACCATGTCAGGCTCCCGGATCGGACGTGACCGGCCCGGGCCGCAGTGCGCGGGCCGCTTCCAGCTGGGCCGCGAACGACAGCCCGAAGAACAGCGCTATCGAGGTCAGATAGGACCACAGCAGCAGCGACATGAACGCGCTCAGCGGCCCGTAGACGGTGTCGAAGGAACCGCTCAGCCGCAGGTAGAGGGCCAGCAGCGCGGTCAGCGCGGCCCACAGGACGAGGGAGACCGCCGCCCCGAAGCCCAGCCAGGTGTAGCCGGGCTGCGGACGGCGGGGGGCGCGGCGGAAGATCACGCTCCCGGAGGCCAGCGCGAGCAGCAGCCCGGCGGGCCAGCGTACGACCTTCCAGACGTCCAGGGTGGTCCCGCCGCCCAGGTGGTAGACCGACACCACGGCGGACGCGAGGTCGTCCCCGGCGACCATGATCACCGTGGCCAGGCCCAGCGGCGTACCGGCCGTCAGCGCCATCACCAGGCCGCGGGTGTACTTCTGGCGGAAGGGCCGGTCGCGTTCGATCCCGTAGATCCGGTTCGCCCCGCGCTCGATCTGGCACATGCCCGTCGTGAGATTGACCCAGGAGAAGACCAGGCCGAACCACAGGGCGAACTGGGCACCGTCGCCCGCGTGCCGCCGGCTGCGTTCGAGGGCGTCTTCGACGACGTGCTCGCTCGGCCCCGCGGCCAGCTTGCGGATGGTCAGTTCGGCGATCTGTCCCACGCTCTCGCCGTGCACCGCCGTCGACAGCCCCACGAAGGCGATGGCCAGCGGGATCACCGCCAGCACGATCTGCAGGGCCAGCGCCCGCGCGTGGCTGAATCCGTCGGCGTACCGGAACCGTATGAAGGCGTCGCGCAGCAGCGTCCAGCTGCCGTAGCGGCGCAGCGCCGCCATCGCCTCGTCGGCCGACAGCTCGTCCTCGGACATGTCACGGGTCTGCGGGACCCGTGTCGCGGTACCCATTCATCCCTCCTGCTGGCGGAGTCCGGGGACCCCGGACCGCTCGGGGACCCCGGGGGCCTCGCGGCGGCCGGGGATCCTGGGGGCCCCGGCGCGCCCGGAGACCTCGGGCAGGAGGACGCTCAGCGCGCCCGGCACCACCCGCGCGGACAGCTGCCGTCCGGCGGCCACCGGGTCGCCGTCGATCTCGCGCGGCTGCCGGGTGCGCAGGACGAGATCGACCCGCCGGCACGCGTGGGTCTCCACACCGCCCGCGCCGGAGCGCCGGGAGGAGCCGTGCAGGACGTACGCGGCGGCGCCCAGCCAGCCGCCGAGGCCGCGCGGATCCAGCAGCACGACATGGAGCAGGCCGTCGTCGGGGCGGGCGTCCGGGGCGAGCGACGCGCCTCCCTGCAGCCGCCCCACGTTGGCGATCACCACCATGCGCGCGGTGCGCCGTACCGGCTCGCCGCCGTCCAGCCGCAGCGTCATCGCCGTACGGGGGACGCGCAGGGCGCGCACCGATCCCAGGGCGTAGGCGGGCCAGCCCAGGGCCGACTTCGCGCGGTCCGGGGTCCTTTCCATCAGCGCGGCGTCCAGGCCCGCGCCGGACATGGCGCAGAAGAGGGTCGGCGGCAGGTCGTCGCCCTCGATCCGGCCGAGGTCCACCGGCCGGGCCGTCCCGCCGAGGGCGGCGTCCAGCGCCCGGACCGGATCGAGCGGCAGGCCGAGGTTGCGGGCCAGCAGATTGCCCGTGCCGTGCGGGGCCACGGCCAGCGGCACGCCGGTGCCGGCCAGGGCCTCGGCGACCGCGCGGACCGTGCCGTCGCCGCCGCAGACGACCACCAGGGCGGCGCCGTCCGCCACGGCCCGCGCCGCCGGGCCGCCGCCGGGGTCCTCCACGGTGGTCTCCACGAACCGCGGTGCGGTGTGGCCGTACCGTTCCAGTACCAGCCTGATCCGGTCGCGGTCGGAGCCGCCGGTGGAGACGGGGTTGACGATCACGACGGTCGGGCCGGGCGCCGGCTCGGCGCTCTCGCCCGCCTCGGCCACGGCGAGGTCCACCGCGTTGCGCGGCAGCGGGGCCGGGGCGGGATCGGCGAACAGGACCGTCCGGCCGACGATCAGCAGCGACAGCGCGCCGTTGAGCATGCCGCCGGCCACATCCGTCGGGTGGTGCATGCCCCGGTACATCCGGCAGGTGCCCACCGCGAACGGCAGCAGCACCAGGAGCACCGCCACCGCGATCCGCCAGGGGCGGCTCAGCCGCCGTGTCCGGGTGAGCACCAGAACGGCGAGCCCGCCGTAGAGGGCGGTGGCCGCCCCGGTGTGGCCCGAGGTGTAGCTCGACGTCGGGGGTGAGTCGTCGAGCCGGTGCACCGCCGGCCGGTGGCGGTCCACCGCGGAGGTGATCGCCAGGAACACCAGGGCCTGGAGCGACACGCTCACCGCGAGGAAGACCGCCTCGCGCCACCTCGGCAGGACGGGCGCGAACACCATGGCCGCGCAGACCACCAGGGTGATCGCGATGATCGTCAGGGTGTTGCCGGCCTCGGAACCCCAGGAGGTGACGGTGTCGAAGGTCCCCGTGCGCACGTGCACGAACCCCTCGTTGACGCGGTCCTCCACCGTGAAGGGCCACACGTGCCGGGCGGGGCCGGTGATGAGCAGCCCGAAGCCGATCAGCAGCGCGGCCTGGCAGATGGTCAGCGCTGTGATGCGGCCGACGGCCGTGGCGGTGCCGGTGGTCAGGACGGGGAGGCGTCCGCCGGGCGACGCAGCGCCGGGTCCTCGGCTCGGACTCCGGCCGGAGCCCGGGGCGGTTCGGCCCGGAAGTGCGGTTGGCATGGGTTCCCCCCTGTTGGACGAGTGCGCCGGAGCGGCGGCGTACGCGGAGGCCGGTTTGTGCCTCTCCGAGCCGCTACCCGCCATCGGCCCGTGCAGGCCGAACAGAAATCCCGGCGTCTGGACCGGCGGTCGGCCGCGGCGGTCCGGCGCAAGCGCGGGGACGGGCGCGGGTGGGGTCCCGCGGGCACGTCGGCGACCTGGGCGGCGCCCGGGACCCTGGCGGCGGCGCGGCGCTGCGAACCCTCTACTATCAGGGCGTTCGGCGTGGCCGAGCCGTGAGGGGAGCGTCGGCCGCCGGGTGCCGCCGACGGAATGAGGGTGGGGATCGTGGCCAAGCATCGTTTGTCCAAAAGGGGCCGGTACATCGCCTGGGCCACGGCGGGTTCCGTAGTCGCCGCGGGGGGCGTCGTCATGGCGCAGACGTCGATGGCCGCGACCACGTGGCCCGCGCAGAAGACCTTCACCGGCCGCGCCTTCGACGCCTGCGCGGCACCCTCGCTGAACGCGATGAAGGCGTGGAAGTCCGACGCCTATTACGGAGCCGCCGCCGTTTATGTCGGCGGAAAGAACCGCGGCTGCGCGCAGGCCAACCTCACCGCGTCCTGGGTGAAGTCGGTCAACGCCGCGGGCTGGAAGCTCATACCGATCTACGTCGGCGCCCAGCCGCCCTGCCAGACCGGCTCCAGCCCGGAGAAGCTCACCGCCGCCACGGCCGCCGCGCTCGGCGCGAGCGACGCCAAGGACGCGGTCGCCAAGTCCGCGGCGCTCGGGATGAAGGCCGGCTCGGCGATCTACCTCGACATGGAGCCGTACGCCATCACGAACACCTCGTGCAACACCGCCGTGCTGACCTACGTGCGCTCCTTCACCAAGACGCTGCGCGCCAAGGTCTACCGCGCCGGCTACTACGGCTTCGCCACCTCCAGCGCCAAGGCGGTCGCCACCGCGGCGGACAGGACCGACCTGCCCGGCAACCTCTGGTACGCGCTGTGGGACGGCAAGGCCACCACGACGGACTGGCCCTGGGACCCCAAGCTGTTCACCGGCCACAGCCGCGGGCACCAGTACACCGCCAACAGCAAGGAGACCCGCAAGGGCTACACCATCACGGTGGACCGCGACGCCTGGGACGGGCCGGTCGCCATCGTCGGCTGAGGCCGAAGGTCCGGCGCTCCTGGCGCCGGCACGGACGAGGTCGCCGCGCAAAGTACCCCGGTCCTCGCGGTGGAGGTCCCAGGCCACGGGATACCGCCATGACGCCAGGTGACCAGGTGGCGGGGCTGTACGCGGCGGGGGCCGCCGGCCGGACAGCGGGCGGCGGCTACGGCCGCGGGCCACGCCCGCGGCCGTAGCCGCCGCAGAGGTCGTGGCGGGGCCGGCCCCTACCCGGCCGGGACCACCACCATCGCCGACCCGCCGCCGCGCCGTACCGGCTCCGCCGCAGCCAGCCAGCGGCCGTCCGCGAGGCGCTGGACGCCGGTGGCCGCGCCGATCTCCGGGTTCTGGACGAAGTGGTGGCCGATGCCCTCCAGGTCGGTCTTCAGCGGGCTGTTCCACAGGGCGGGTTCGAGTTCGGTGTTCGCCGCGTTGCGCTGGCTGGCGCGGGGCGCGGCGATCGCGTCGACCAGGGGCAGGCCGCGGTCGACGTGCTCGGTGAGGACCTGGAGCACCGTGGTGATGATGGTCGCGCCGCCGGGCGAGCCGATCGCGAACTCCGGGCGGCCGTTCTTGAGCACGATGGTCGGGGAGATCGACGAGCGCGGGCGCTTGCCGGGTCCCGGCAGGTTGGGGTCGGGCACGGCCGGGTTGGCGGGGACGAAGGAGAAGTCGGTCAGCTCGTTGTTGAGCAGGAAGCCGCGGCCCGGCACGGCGATCGCGCTGCCGCCGGTCTGCTCGATCGTCAGGGTGTAGGCGACGACGTTGCCCCACTTGTCGGCCACGGTCAGGTGCGTGGTGTTCTCACCCTCGTACGTGGTCGGCGCGGCCGTTCCCGTGCCGCCGCACGCGGCGGGGTGGGCCGGGTCGCCCGGGGCGAGCGGGCTGGTCAGCACCGCGTCGTCCTTGATCAGGCAGGCCCGCGAGTCGGCGAACCGCTGCGAGGTCAGCCCGGCGGTCGGCACCTGCTCGAACGCGGGGTCGCCGACCCAGCGGCCCCGGTCGGCGAACGCGATCCGGCTCGCCTCGATGTAGTGGTGCAGATACTGCACCTGCGAGGCGTTCTTGAGGTCGGTGTGCTGGAGGATGTTCAGCGCCTCGGCCACCGACGTACCGCCGGACGAGGACGGCGCGGGCCCGTACACGTCCAGGCCGCGGTAGTCCGTGTGGGTCGGCGCCTGCCTCTTGGCGGTGTACGCAGCCAGGTCCGCTGCGGTCAGGTCGCCGGTGCGCACCACGCGGGTGGCGGCGGGGTCCACCGGGGGCTTGCGCACGGTGCTGACGATGTCCGCGCCGATGTCGCCGCGGTAGATGGCGTTGATCCCCTTGCGGCCCAATTCCTTGTACGTGGTCGCCAGTTGGGGGTTGCGCAGGGTGGAGCCGACTGCCGGGGGCTGCCCGCCGGGCAGGAAGAGCGCGGCGGTGGCCGGGAAGTCCTTGAACCGGGCCTGGTTGTCCGCGGTCTGCGAGTTGAAGGTCGCGTCCACGATGAAGCCGTCGGTGGCGATCTTCTCGGCGGGCTTGAGGACGTCGCCCAGCGAGCGGCTGCCCCAGGAGTCCAGGGCGGTCTGCCAGGTGGCGGCGGTGCCGGGCACTCCGACGCTGCGTCCGCTGGTGACCGCGTCGGCGAAGGCCAGCGGCCGGCCGTTCTCGACGAAGAGCTGGTCGGTTGCGCTGCGCGGTGCGGTCTCGCGGCCGTCGATGGTGAAGACCTTGTGCTGCTTGGCGCTGTAGTAGACGAAGTAGCCGCCCCCGCCGATGCCCGAGGAGTACGGCTCGGTGACGCCGAGCGCGGCGGCGGTGGCCACGGCGGCGTCCACCGCGTTCCCGCCGTGCCGCAGCACCTCCACACCGGCCGCGGTGGCGTCGGTGTCCACGCTGGCGACGGCCCCGCCGTACCCGACTGCGAGCGGGGCCTTGGCAGGCGGCGAGCCCGGATGGCGGTGCGCCGGCGCGGCGGCGGTGAGGGCGCCGACCACCGCCGTGACGGCGAGCGCGGACACCGCCCCCACGGCCCGCCGCCGTACATCGTGCCTGGTTGAATGCGCGTCGGGGTACCTGCGACGATTGCGTCCCATTTACGGAGCCTCCACTCAACGACCGTCCCGGCAGCCTAACTTCACCTCAGCCGCCACGTCAGGAGCACGCCGAAGAGTCCTGTAGGTCCCGAGTTATTCTGTCGCCGCGGCAAGAGATATTCGACTTCCCGATTGCGTGGCGCCGTACGATCGCGATCTCTCCCGGTCACCGCACGTACCGCCGCCGGGCGCAGCGGCCGGCGCCACTTGGCCGGACCCGGGGCGCAGCGCCGCGTTCCGACCACAGCACACCTGGGCGGATACGTAAATCTGATGCCGCAGGCACAGAAATTCCCGCAGGCCGCGTGGAGCCTTTTACGTCCTTGCCGGCACAGCAATCAAAAGGGTCGGACATAATCGCCGCCGCGTGCTATGGTTCGTATCAGTTGCAGTTGTGGTTCCCAAAGACTTCAAGTGCCCTCGCCGCCACGAGCGGCGGGAGCGCTTTTGTATTTCCGGTTGTTTTTCCGGATGGGGTAATCATCACGGCGACGCGGGGTCCGCACAGTGCGGGCTCCGGGTACTGCCCCTGAAGGAGAATGTAATATGGCATCTGGCACCGTGAAGTGGTTCAATGCGGAAAAGGGTTTCGGCTTCATCGAGCAGGACGGCGGCGGCGCTGACGTCTTCGCCCACTACTCGAACATCGCCGCCTCCGGCTTCCGCGAGCTGCAGGAGGGCCAGAAGGTGAACTTCGACGTCACGCAGGGCCAGAAGGGCCCGCAGGCGGAGAACATCGTTCCCGCCTGACGCTGACGCGCACAGCAGGCCGGGGCCCGCACCTTGGGGTGCGGGCCCCGGCCTGCCGCATTACCCGAATGATTCCCGGGTCCGCGGCGACAGCCGCGCATCCCGCCGGGCACCCTGCCCCCGTACCTCCCGGGCAGGCCGCCGCCCGCTTCGCAGCATTCCCTTTCATCGGTTCGTTCTTGTGTTCCCAGTCGCGGCTTGCGCCGCCCGGGATTCCTCGACGTACCGCATCGAGGAAAGGTTCTCCATGAACCGCACGTACCGCACGACCGATCGCTCTTCCCGCAGCCGTTCCGCCGGCTCCACCGGCTCCGGCCGCGGCGGCTACCGCGGTCAGGCCCCGAGCCGTTCCGGCGGGCCGTCCCGCTCCGGCGGCTACGGAGGCCGCCGCCCCGCGGCGGCGCAGGGGGAGTTCGCCCTGCCCGTCACCCTCACCCCGGCCCTGCCCCCGGTGGAGACCTTCGCCGAGCTGGACCTGCCGCCCGTACTGCTGACGGCGCTGGGCCGGCAGGGGATGGCCGTGCCGTTCCCGATCCAGGCCGCCACGCTCCCCAACTCGCTGGCGGGACGCGACGTGCTGGGCCGCGGCCGTACCGGCTCCGGCAAGACGCTGGCGTTCGGCCTGGCGCTGCTGGCCCGTACCGCGGGGCGGCGCGCCGAGCCCGGTCAGCCGCTGGCCCTGGTGCTGGTCCCGACCCGGGAGCTGGCCCAGCAGGTCACCGACGCCCTCACCCCGTACGCCCGCGACCTGCGGCTGCGGCTGGCCACCGTCGTCGGCGGCATGTCCATCGGCCGTCAGGTCAGTGTCCTGCGGGCGGGCGCCGAGGTCGTCGTGGCGACTCCCGGCCGGCTCAAGGACCTCATCGACCGCGGTACGTGCCGGCTGGACCAGGTCGACATCACCGTGCTGGACGAAGCCGACCAGATGGCCGACATGGGATTCATGCCGCAGGTCACCGCCCTGCTGGACCAGGTGCGCCCGGGTGGCCAGCGGATGCTGTTCTCCGCCACCCTGGACCGCAACATCGACCTGCTGGTGCGCCGCTACCTGACCGACCCGGTCGTGCACTCGGTCGACCCCTCCGCGGGCGCGGTCACCACGATGGAACACCACGTCCTGCACGTGCAGAACACCGACAAGCAGGCCACGACCACCGAGATCGCGGCCCGCGACGGCCGGGTCCTGATGTTCCTGGACACCAAGCACGCCGTGGACAAGCTCACCACGCACCTGCTGCGCAGCGGTGTGCGCGCGGCGGCACTGCACGGCGGCAAGTCGCAGCCGCAGCGCACCCGCACACTGGCGCAGTTCAAGAGCGGTCACGTGACCGTGCTGGTCGCCACCAACGTGGCCGCCCGCGGTATCCACGTCGACGACCTCGACCTGGTCGTGAACGTCGACCCGCCGAGCGACCACAAGGACTACCTGCACCGCGGCGGACGTACCGCCCGGGCCGGCGAGTCCGGCCGCGTCGTCACCCTGGTCCTGCCCAGCCAGCGCCGCGAGATGACCCGGCTGATGGCCACCGCGGGCATCACCCCGCAGAGCACGCAGACCCACTCGGGGGACGCCGAACTGACCCGTGTCACGGGCGCGCGGACCCCCTCCGGTGTACCCGTCACCATCACGGAACCGGTCGCGGACCGCACCAAGCGCAGCTCGTCGTCCTCGCGCGGGCGGCGCAGCCGCCCCGCGCAGGCCCGGCGCTCCACCCGGCCCACCGCGGCGCCGGCGGGAACCTCACAGCGCCGTTCCGCCCTCAGTCCGGCAGCATGAAGCCCGCAGGACCGTCCCCCTCAGGCCGCACCGGCTCCCGCCCCGTCCCCCTCATCTGCGAGGACCCATGCGCTGCATCATCGCCCGTTTCGCCTTCGACCTGACCAAGAGTGACGTGCAGGCGTCGATGAAGGGCATCAAACCCGAGCCGATCACGGGCGAGTCCGTGATCATCAGCCGCCGCCACTACCCGGTCAAGCAGGTCGGGGAGGTCATCACCCGGCAGGACCGCCGCGACTTCAGCGCCGCCGAGGTGACCCGCGCCCTCCACAACCTCGGCTTCACCTGCCGGAGCGCCACCCCTGACGCTCCCCCCGCCGCCCTCGGTCCGCTCCGGACAGCATCCTCGCTGCTGGGCGTCGGACACCTGTCCGGCCACTGACCGGGCCGGTTTCCGCGGACCCGGGAGCCCACCCGGCCGTCTCACCTAGCCGTCGGGCCGCCGATCGTTTCGGCGGCCCGGCCCCTACCCGAGCGGGATTACCAGATCTCATCCTCGTCGACATTGTGAAAGTGCACCCATACCACGATTCAGGCACTCGCGCGGTACCAGAACCTGCCCTCGCGACACCGCTCTCGTGCGCGGCAGTGCACGGGAAGGCATGACATGGCTATGGGAACGGTCAAATGGTTCAACGCGGCCCGGGGGTTCGGCTTCATCGAGCAATCCGGCGATGGCGCCGACGTATTCGCGCACTTCTCCCATCTCGTCGACCCAGGACTTCCCGGACTGGTCGAGGGCCAGCGGGTGACGTTCGACGTCACGCAGAACCCGAAGGGTCTGTACGCCGAGAACATCGCGTGCGCCTGACCACCCCACATCGCCGGGCTTGACCACGCAGGCCCCGCCGTACGCCGGTCGGAGCAGCGGTGCGGGCGCTCCTTACGCCAGCCGCGCCGGCCGATGGGCGGCGGCGCGCTCCACGAAGACCTGGTGGAGTTCGTGTGCCGCGCGCGGCACCGAGCCGGACAGCCGGCGCTGCGCCACCATCAGCACCTCGGTCGCGTCGTCGGCCACCGGCCGGCGGACCAGCGCGCCGCTGCGCTCCAGCGGGTCGCCGATCACGCTGAAGTCCGGCAGCACCGTGGCACCCAGCCCCTCGGCCACCATCAGCTTGCCCATCTCGGCGCCGTCGGTGGAGTACGAGAAGGACGGTGTCCGGCCGGCCAGCAGCCGGTGCACGTAGCGGTGCACGACACAGCCGACCCGCATCACGACCAGCGGTTCGGTCAGCAGGCCGTCAACGCCGTATCGACCGGCGCCCGCGCGGACGCCTAGTCTGGCGGTCGGACGGAGACCCGCATCGACGGCATGCCGGGGTCCGGCCCGTGACGGCTAGGAGTGAGGAAGCGATCGGTATGCGCGGCATCCTCACCAAGCGGCGCCATATCGACCTCGCGCGCGTCGCCAGCGCCTGCTGTTGCCGCTGAGCACCGCTCCCGCCCGCTGTGGCGGACCCCGCCGCTCACCACCGCGTCCCGCCGCGCGCTGAAACCGCGGTCGGCCCGCACGGCTTGCCCTCGCCCGGGACGCCGTCCGCCCCGCAGGACCGGATCGCACGCCGCCGCCGTGCCGGCACCGCACACGTACCGGCCCCTCGGCTGCGCCCCGTGACCGGTGCTGTCCGCGAGGGGTGCCCCGCACCTCGTCCAGGGCTGGCTCATGCGGGACCGGCGCCTCACGGCCGGCGACGACGGCCCCGTGACGGCCGGCCCCGCCGCCGCGCCAGGCCGCCACCCCACCTCTCGACCGCCCTCGACTCCCAGGAGGCCTTCCGTGACCGCTCCGTCCCGACCCCCGACCGCTACGGCGTCCCGCAGGGCGGAGGTGATCGCCGACGACGCGGAAGCGCTCGCCGTCGCCGCCGCGCTCGCCGCCGAATTCCGGGTCGGCGCCGCCCGCCGGGACGCCGAACGCGAGCTGCCGCGGGCCGAGCTGGACCGGCTCACCGCCGCCGGGCTGCTCGCGGTCACGGTCCCGGCGGCGCACGGCGGGGCGGACGTCGGCCTGGGCACGCTCGCCGAGGTCTTCCGGCTGCTGGCCACCGCGGACGGCAGCCTGGCGCAGATCCCGCAGAGCCACTTCGCCTACGTCAACGTGCTGCGCGCCCAGGGCACGCCCGCCCAGCAGGACTTCTTCTTCCGGGAGCTGCTGGCCGGCAAGCGGTTCGGCAATGCGCAGTCCGAGGCCGGCACCAAGCACGTCCAGGACATCCGCACCCGGCTGGAGCCCGGCGCCGACGGGACCGGATACGTACTGACCGGGGTCAAGCACTACGCCACCGGCGCGCTGTTCGCCGACTGGATCCCGGTGCTGGCCAGGGCCGGGGACGAGGGCGCGCTGCACGTCGCCTACGTGCCCGCCGACGCGCCGGGCGTGACCGTGGTGGACGACTGGGAGGGCATGGGCCAGCGCACCACCGCCAGCGGGACCGTACGGCTGGAGGACGTCGCGGTGCCCGCGGACCGGGTGGTGCCGCACCACCTGACCTTCACCGGGCCGCAGCTGCACGGGGCGGTGGCCCAGTTGCTGCACGCGGCGATCGACGCCGGGATCGCCGGGGGCGCGCTGGCCGAGGCGGTGGACTTCGTCCGCACCAAGAGCCGCCCGTGGTTCGAGAGCGGATTCGACACCGCGGCCGAGGACCCGCTGCTGATCCAGCGGGTCGGCGAACTCGCCCTCCAGGTCAAGGCCGCGGACGCGCTGCTGGCCGCGGCGGCCCGCGCGGTGGACGCCGCCCGCGCCGAGCTGACCGACGACAGCGCCGCCGAGGCGTCCATCGCGGTGGCGGCGGCCAAGGCGTTCGCGGCGGCCGCGGCGGTGGAGGTCTCGGGCGCCCTGTTCGAACTGGCGGGCACCCGCTCGGCCGCCGACTCGTTGAACCTCAACCGCTACTGGCGCGACGCCCGCACCCACACGCTGCACGACCCGGCGCGGTGGAAGGTGCAGCACATCGGCCGCTACGTGCTGTCCGGCACCCGCCCGCCGCGGCACGGCCTGCTGTAGTCCCGCAGCCTGCCCGCAGGCCACGCCCGCTGTACACCCGCGGCCTCACGCGGCCCGCGGGCCACAGTGGCGGGCGCCCGCCCCCACCAGCCGCACACCGAAGCCGCTGACCCCGAACGGAGATCTCTCGTGACCCTGACCTTCCACTGGTTCCTGCCCACCTACGGTGACAGCCGCCGGATTGTCGGCGGCGGCCACGGCACCCCGGCCGGCGCGGCGGGCGGCGACCGGCCCGCGACGATCGGCTACCTCACCCAGATCGCCCGCGCCGCCGAGGACCTGGGCTTCGTCGGCGCGCTCACCCCGACCGGGGCGTGGTGCGAGGACGCCTGGCTGACCACCGCCATGCTGGCCCAGACCACCGAGCGGCTGAAATTCCTGGTCGCCTTCCGCCCCGGCTCGGTCTCCCCCACCCTCGGCGCGCAGATGGCCGCGACCTTCCAGCGGCATTCCGGCGGCCGGCTGCTGCTCAACGTGGTCACCGGCGGCGAGAGCCACGAGCAGCGCGCGTACGGCGACTTCCTCGACAAGGACGCGCGCTACGCCCGCACCGCCGAGTTCCTGCACATCGTGCGGGGGCTGTGGGCCGGCGAGGCGGTCGATCTGGCCGGCGAGCACCTGCGGGTGGAGGGCGCCCGGCTCAGCCGGCTGCCCGACCCGGTGCCCGAGGTGTACTTCGGCGGTTCCTCGCCGGCCGCGGGCACGGTCGCGGCCCGCTACAGCGATGTGTACCTCACCTGGGGCGAGCCGCCGGCCGCCGTCGCGGAGAAGATCGGCTGGATCCGGGCGCTGGCCGACAAGGAGGGCCGCCGGGTCAGGTTCGGCATCCGGCTGCACGTCATCCCGCGCGACACCGCCGGGCAGGCGTGGGCCGAGGCCGAACGGCTGCTGGCCGGCTTCGCCCCCGAGACCATCGCCGCCGTCCAGGCGGGCCTGGCCCGCAGCGAGTCCGAGGGCCAGCGGCGGATGCTGGCACTGCACGGCGGCAGCACCGCCGACCTGGAGATCTCGCCGAACCTGTGGGCCGGTATCGGCCTGGTACGCGGCGGCGCGGGCACCGCGCTGGTCGGCAGCCACACCGAGGTCGCCGACCGTATCGCCGAGTACCACGCGCTGGGCATCGACGAATTCGTCCTGTCGGGACACCCCCACCTGGAAGAGGCGTACTGGTTCGGCGAGGGCGTACTCCCCCTGCTCCAGGCCCGCGGGCTGTGGACCCACCCGCTCGACGAGACCCCCGGCGCCCGCGACACCGCCACCGCCGAGACCCCCTTCGCCGGCCGGAACTGACGCCGGCGGGCGGCGGGACCGCGGTCACCCCGGCGACCTGTTCCCGCCGGCCCGCCCCGGCGCCCGCCGCGTGCGCGTCCCTTCCGCCGTCCGCGGACGGCACCGAACTCCGAGGCCACCGGCCTGCCGGCACCGGGCGGCACGCCTCGGCGGCCGGGTCCTCATACTGGGTGGTGCGCAGGTGTTCGGGTGGCCGCGGCGAGGAGCTGACAGCGGCCGGGGCGCGTGGTTGGCTGGTGTGCGCGGATCGCATGTCACCGGATGAGACGGGCAGGGCGTGGCGGGAGCGGCGGAGTATCCCGGGGGCGTGCGGGCGGACGGTTTGCCCGCGGTGCTCTCGGACCGGGACAGGCTGGCGGCGCTGGAGGCCAGCGGGCAGGTGGGCAGCGCCCCTGAGGCGGTGTTCGACGACCTCGCGCGGCTGGCGACGTCGGTGACCGGGTGCGGTATCTCGGCGGTGACCTTCGTCGGCGAGACCCGTACGTTCTGGAAGTCGGTGCCGCACCTGCCGTACGGGGACGCGGAGTCCTGGCAGAACGCGGTGGGCGACAGCTTCTGCTACTTCCCGGTCGGGATGAACGGCCCCTTCATCGTCGAGGACGCGGAGAAGGACCCGCGTACGGCGGGGCATCCGGCGATCGGGCCGTGGGGAGTGGGCGCGTGGGCGGGCTTCCCGATCGTGTCCGCCGACGGGCAGGCCATCGGCAGCATGTGTGTGATCGACGCGAACCCGAGGGTGTGGACGGCCGGCGAGCTGGAGACGCTGGCGATCCTGGCGCGCGCGGTGTCCAGCGAGGTCAACCTGCGGGTGTCGCTGAGCAGTACGCGCAACGCCCTGACCCGCGCCCAGGACGCGCTGGAGACCGTGCAGGAGGCGCTGGACACCTCCAAGGAGCTGGCCCGCAGCCTGCAGGACAGCCTGCTGCCCCCGCTGCTGCGTCCGGTGCCGGGCCTGGACGCCGCCGCCCGCTACCTGGAGGCCAGCGGCGACGTCAGCGTGGTCGGCGACTTCTACGACCTGTTCCAGGCCCGCGGGCCGTGGTGGACCGCGGTGATCGGCGATGTGTGCGGCAAGGGCACGGAGGCGGCGAAGGTGACCGCGCTGGCCCGCTACACCCTGCGCGCGGACGCCGGCGAGCACCTGTCGCCCGCGGCGGTCCTGGACCGGCTCAATGCCGCGATGCTCGCGCAGCGCGCCCCGCGCTACCTCACCGCCGTCCAGGCCACCTTCCGCACCACCCCCGCAGGACTGGCCGGACGGCTGTGCCTGGCCGGGCATCCCCCGGCGCTGATACGCCGCGCCGACGGCCGGGTCCAGCAGGTCGGCACCCCCGGCTCCCTGCTCGGCGTGTTCGCCCCGGTACGCCTGGCCGACGTCCGCTTCCGCCTGGCTCCCGGCGACCTGCTGCTCCTCTACACCGACGGCGCCTGCGAAGCCCGCCCCGACCCGGACAGCCCCAGGCCCCACCGGCCGATGTTCGACGAGGCGGCCCTCGCCCGTACTCTGGCCGACACGCGCGGCCTGGACGCGGCCGGCACCACCGGGCACATCGCCGCGACCCTGGCCGCCCACCACGACGGCTGGGCCAGCGACGACACCGCCCTGCTCGCCCTGCGCGTACCGCCGCGCACCTGAGGGGGCCCCGCGCCGGCGTGCGGCCGTACGCGGTGAGCACCTCCCGCACGGCCTCGACGCGCTCCTCCCACCGCGGGTGCGGGCACGCCGGCTCAGTTCAGCCACGCGGGCGGCAGCGAACGGATGTCGCCCGCCCTGCCCCGGCCGGAAGCTCCCTGCGTGTCCCGACCAATCCGTATGGCGAGTGGTCACGAAGTCGTGGTGTGCCGCCTGCTGACCGATGCGGGTACGAGGAGAGAGGGGGCGTGATGGCGACGGATCGCATCGACACCCGGTTGCGTGGACAGCTCGCGGAGCAGCCGCGGGATGCGGACAGCGACGCCGTGCGGATCGCCCGTTGACCGCGCGGAAAGACGCAGCCCCCGGGTTGGCCCGCCCCTTGTCCTCGGGCGGGCCGACCCGTCCGGGGCCGCCCGCCGCGCCGGCTCCCCGTCCTGCGGGCGTACGCGCGGCACCGCGGTCCCGGGCGAGCCGCCGTACCGGCCGTACCGTTCCCGAATCGAGGCACGACATGACCGCATTCCGCACTCCCGCCCGAGGCCGCAGGGCCGCCGCCCTCGCCGTCGCCGCCGCGCTGCTCTCCCTCGTCGGCTGCTCGTCCTCGTCCGGCTCCGACGGATCCTCCGGCGCCGCGACCCCGCCCGGCATGTCCTCGATGGCGTCCGGGCCCGCCGCGTCCGGGTCCTCGGCGCCTGCCGGGGCGACGCGGATCACCATCACGGACTTCATGTTCAGCCCGGCCACGCTGACCGTCCGCCCCGGCGCCAAGGTCACCGTGGTCAACCAGGACTCGACCGTCCACACCGTGACGGCCACCGAGGACAAGCAGTTCGACACCGGCAGCGTCGCGCCGGGCAGGACGACGACGTTCACGGCGCCGACCACGCCGGGAACGTACGGCTACATCTGCACGATCCACCAGTTCATGACGGGCACCCTCACCGTCAGCTGACTCCCGGCGAAGGAACCCCACGATGCCGACCACTGGACCACGCCCCTCCACCCGCGCAACGCTGAGGGGAGCGGCCCGCCTCGCCGCGGCGGCCGGACTGGCGGTGGACGCCTACGTGCACGCCAAGCTCGCCGACCAGTACGACCCCGTCAAAGCGACGCTCAGCGAAGGCAACCTCTTCCGCGCCGAAGCCGCCGCGGCCGCCCTCGCCGCGCTGCTCATCCTCGTCTGGCGCCGTCCCGTCAGCGAGGCCTCCGGCTGGCTCGTCGCCGCGGGAGGACTGGCCGCGATCCTCGTCTACCGCTACGTGAACGTCGGCGCGCACGGCCCGCTGCCCGCCATGTACGAACCGATCTGGTCCTCCGACAAGAAGACCGCCGCACTGGCTCAGATCGTCACCCTCGTCACCGCGACCTTCCTGCTCCTCTCGGGCAGCCGCACCGGAGCCGTACGTGAGAAGCGCCCCCGGGTCCGGTACGGGCAGGGCCTGTGAGGAGTCCCTGTCGCCCCGGCCCAGAGGCACTTGGGCACGGCCGCCGGGCCCAGCAGCGGACGGCGAAGAGCGCGCATGGCTGACTCCTGTTTCCTGTCACGGCGTCGGCACATGAGCGGCCGACTCGCGCCAGGACACGGGGTTTTGCCCGGTTCTTCGGGTATCTCAGGCGGACTGACACGTTCGTGTCCGACCGGCCGCCCACCGTTGACACGACCGGCGCCGGGGCCGCACACCGCAGGAGCGGTCCCGCAGGACCGCCCCTGACGTCCGACCGGCCTGCCGCGCTCCGCCCGTCGCCCCGACCGGGCCGGACGGCGAAACGCGGCAGGTCCTAGTCCTGACGGACGCGGTTGCGGCTGGCGCGGCGCCTCACCGAGCGGCGCTCGTCCTCGCTGAGTCCGCCCCAGACACCGGCGTCCTGACCGGTCTCCAGCGCCCATTGGCGGCACTGGTCCATGACGGGGCACCGGCGGCAGACCCTCTTGGCCTCCTCGATCTTCAAGATCGCGGGGCCGGAGTTGCCGACGGGAAAGAACAGCTCGGGGTCCTCGTCGCCGCACGCAGCGCGGTGTTGCCAGTCGGGGATCATGGTTCCTCCATCGCTCGATCGGCCTTTCGGGGTGGGAGCGGCCGGGCAGAAGAGTTCGATCGCCGGACCAGCATCGACTTCTCCGCCTCCTGGGCGGCTTTCTCCTGTGGTGCGCCTGTCCGGTGAGACGGAGCCCAACCGCACTGCGGGGCAGCGGGATTCGGTCGGCCTCGCGCGCGCACGGCTGCTCCAGGCCATACGGGGGCCCGGCGGCGTCAGCCGAGCGCGACCACCAGCGCGGCGGCGAGCACGAGCAGGACCGCCGCGGAGAGCAGAATGATGCGGCCCACGGGCATCGAGGCCGCCGCATGATGGCGGAGGCGCCCGGCTCGCGCGTGCTTGTGCGGCCGTCCGGCGGCCCAGGGGCGAGTGCTGTGTGTCGTCATCCGGATCTGCGTCATGCTCCCCTCCTGACCGCTGAACGGAGAATGAAAGCCGGAAAATGACGGACAGGGCCGCTCGGGGTGGGTGACGCGCCGGTGTCCGGAGTCCTGTCAGCCGAAGGGGACGCGGGCCAGCACGGTGCCGTACCTGCCTCAGGGGCCGGGGCCGGTCCGCTGTCTCGAAAGCGATCTGTTGTCATGACCCGATCAGTGGGTAATGTCCCGGGGTGCTGTCACATACGCGGAGATCCCCCGCCCGCCCGATGTCCGTCGTGGCGGCGATCCTCGCCGCCCTGGTCCTCGTCCTGCTCGCCCCGGCCGGCGCACACGCCGGTCCGGCCCCACGGGACACCGGCAGCCAGCCGGTCGACTCCTACGCCAACGCCGTCCGCCAGTCCGTCTGGGTCACCACCGGCCTCGACGGCGACCGCGACGGCAAGCCCGACCGGGTGGCGGTGGACATCGTCCGGCCCTCGGAGCCCGCCGCGGCCGGCCAGAAGGTCCCGGTCATCATGGACGCCAGCCCCTACTACTCCTGCTGCGGCCGCGGCAACGAGAGCCAGCTCAAGACGTACGACAAGAGCGGGAACCCGGTGGGCTTCCCGCTCTACTACGACAACTACTTCGTGCCGCGCGGCTACGCCGTCGTACTCGTCGACCTCACGGGCACCGACCGCTCCGACGGCTGCGTCGACGTCGGCGGCCCCTCCGACATCGCCTCCGCCAAGGCCGTCATCGACTGGCTGAACGGCAGGACCACCGGCTACAGCACCCGCACCGGGAGTACGACCGCCACGGCGAGCTGGGCCAACGGGGCGGTCGGCATGATCGGCAAGAGCTGGGACGGCACCATCGCCAACGGCGTCGCCGCCACGGGTGTCGACGGCCTGAGGACCATCGTCGACATCAGCGGCATCAGCTCCTGGTACGACTACTACTTCGCGCAGGGGGCGGCGCTCTACGACGGCGGCCCCGACGCGCTCGCCTCCGAGGTCGAGAGCTCCGCCGCGCGGTCCCGCTGCTCCGCCGAGCAGCAGGCGCTGCGCACCGGGGCGCCGCGCAACGGCGACTGGACCAGCGCCTGGCAGCAGCGCGACTACTACGCCGACGCGTCCAAGGTGAAGGCCAGCGTCTTCGTCGCGCAGGGCGCGCAGGACCTCAACGTGCGCACCAAGAACTTCGGCCAGTGGTGGGACGCGCTCGCGGCCGACGGGGTGCCGCGCAAGATCTGGCTGTCGCAGACGGGCCACGTCGACCCGTTCGACTACCGGCGGTCCGCCTGGGTCGACACCTTGCACCAGTGGTTCGACCACTACCTGATGGGCGTCGACAACGGCGTCCAGAACCAGCCGGTGGCCGACATCGAACGCACCCCCGACCACTGGACCACCGATCAGGCCTGGCCCCCGTCGGGTACCGCAGCGACCCGGCTCGGCCTGCTGCCGGGCACCGCGAACGGCCTCGGCACGCTGAGCGCCGCAGCCCCTCCCGCGAGCGGCACCGAGCGCTACACCGACAACCCGGCGCAGAGCGAGGACACCTGGGCGGCGCAGGCGGACCAGGCGACCGCGGCCAAGGTGTCCTTCACCACCGGCGTGCTCACCGGCGACCTGCGGCTGTCCGGCGGCGGCACGGTGACACTCACCGCGACGGCGTCCACCACCAGCGCCCACCTGTCCGCGGTCCTGGTCGACCTCGGCCCGGCGACCATCCGGGACTACGAGGGCGCGGGCGAGGGCATCACCACGCAGAGCACCAGGTCCTGCTGGGGCGACAGCACGTCCGGGGACAGCGCCTGCTACCTCGACACCGCGGCCGACACCGAGACCGTCCAGCAGACGGTCTTCAGCCGCGGCTGGGCCGACCTGGGGCACTACGACCCCGCGCTGCACGGCGTCGCGCTCACCGCGGGCAAGCCGTACACCATCACCCTCCAGCTGGCCTCCTCCGACCACGTGGTCCCGGCCGGGCACCGGCTCGCGCTGATCGTCGCGGGCACCGACAACGGGCTGATCGTCGCCCCGTCCACCAAGCCGGCGATCACCGTCGACCTGTCCAGGTCCAGCGCGGACCTGCCGCTGGTCGGCGGCCTCCCGGCGCTGGCGCACGCGCTGCGCGGCGGGTCCAGCAGCCCTCGCGCGGCGGGCGGTCCGGCCACCGCCGTCCCGGCGGGCGGCCCGGCGGCGGCGCTGCCCGCCTCGCAGGCGGCGCGACTGCGCTGAACCCCGCCCGCAGCCGATCGAGGGTCCCGCCGGTACGACCGGCGGGACCCTCGTGTGTGCGGCAGCCGCACACACGACCGGGCGCCGCAGGCTCGAAGCGGGCCGGCCCGGTCCCGCCCGGGCTCGGCCTGAACGTTCCTTCACGGCGTGCGCCCCCGGCGCGGGGCGGATCGCGCGGCGGGTGCGTGTGATACCGAGCGCCGATAAGAATGATTGCGCTCCGCAATCTTGCAACCACATACTGTGATCACCGCTGCGGATCGCTGTCCCTGGAGCGTGCTTCCCTCTGTCAAGTCGCCGCCGTTAGGAGGTATTTGATGCCCCGGTTGACGGTAGAAGACGTACTGGCCGTGTCCGTCCAGCCCGTCCTGCTGCTCGCTGTTGCCAGTGTCTTCGCCCTCTCCGAGTGGCGTGGATGGGAATTGGGCACAGCCACCTTCCTCTTCCAGTTCGCGGTGCTCGGTTTCCTGGCGGCGCTGGAGTTCCTGATCCCCTACGACCTGTCCTGGCGGCCGACCCGGCGCGAGTGGGGGTACTACGGCGTGTACTACGTGCTCACCGCCACCGCGGGCGCACTCGGGCAGACCGTCGTGCTGCTCGCGGTCGCCGCGATCGCGACCGCGCACCCCGTCCTCCCGCTGTGGGGCGAGATCCCCGTGGCACTGCTGACCGGCTCACTCGCGAGCTACGCGGTGCACCGGGCCGGGCACAGCGTCCCGTGGCTGTGGAAACTGCACGGCGTGCACCATGTGCCGGCCAAGGTCAACGTCGCCAACAACGGCGTCAACCACGTGGCCGACGTGTTCATCTCACAAGGGTTCGTCCAACTGACGCTCGCCTTCCTCGGGTTCTCCGAGCGCGCGGTCTTCGGGGTGGGGCTGTTCGTGATCGCGCAGGGGTATTTCGTCCACGCCAACATCCGGGTGTCGCTCGGGCCGCTGAATCACGTCCTCGTCGGTCCCGAGCAGCACCGGCTGCACCACAGCACCGATCTGTCCGAGGCCGGCCACTACGGATCCGACCTGTCGCTCTGGGACCGGGTGTTCGGCACCTTCACCTGGCGTCCCGGCCGCGAGCCGGCGGCGGTCGGCCTGACCGACCCCCGGTCCTTCCCGGCCTCCGGGCGCATTCTCACCACGCTCGTCCACCCCTGGCGCCGCTCGCTCGGCTGACACGTATCCGCTGTCCTCCGCGCTGTTGCCGGCTTGCTCACGTCTGCGCGGTGCGTGCCGTCCTCCGGGACGGGCGCCCGATCCGTGACCCGAGGAGTGCTCATGTCCGCATCACCCAGTGGTTCCCCCCTGCCCGCCGCCAAGGTCGCCCTCATCGGCATCGGCTGCCGCTTCCCGGGCGGTGCGAACGACCACCGCTCCTTCTGGCGCAATCTCGCCGAGGGGAGGGACTGCATCACGCCGACGCCGCCCGACCGGTACGACGTGGCGGGTCTGGGCAGCAGGGACAAGGCCAAACCGGGTCGGCTGGTGGGCGGGCGGGGCGGGTACATCGACGGGTTCGACGAGTTCGACCCGGCGTTCTTCGGCATCAGCCCCCGTGAGGCGCACGCCATGGATCCCCAGCAGCGCAAGCTTCTGGAGGTGGCCTGGGAGGCCCTGGAGGACGGCGGGCAGAAGCCGGCCGAGCTGGCCGGGCGCGATGTCGGAGTGTTCGTCGGGGCGTTCACCCTGGACTACAAGATCCTGCAGTTCTCCGATCTCCGGTTCGACACCCTCGAAGCCCACACGGCGACCGGCACGATGATGACGATGGTCTCGAACCGGCTCTCCCACTGCTTCGACTTCCGGGGCCCCAGCCTCTCCATCGACTCCGCGTGCAGTTCCTCCCTCGTCGCCGTCCACCTCGCCTGCCAGAGCCTGCGCCGCGGCGAGAGCTCGCTGGCCCTGGCCGGCGGCACCCTGCTGCACCTGACTCCGCAGTACACGATCGCCGAGACCAAGGGCGGCTTCCTGTCGCCGGAGGGGCGTTCCCGGACCTTCGACGCGAACGCGGACGGCTACGTCCGGGCCGAGGGGGTCGGCGTCGTCGTCCTCAAACTCCTCGCCGACGCGGTACGCGACGGTGACCCGATCCACGCCGTGATCACGGAGACCGGCGTCAACCAGGACGGACGCACCAACGGCATCACCGTCCCCAGAGCCGAGGCCCAGACCGCGCTCATCGAGCAGGTCTGCGCCCGGGCCGGCATCACCCCGGGCAGCCTGCAATACGTGGAGGCGCACGGCACGTCCACCGCGGTGGGCGACCCGATCGAGGCGAACGCGCTGGCCGGCGCCCTCGCCATCGGCCGCAAGCCCGGCGCCGCCTGCTACATCGGATCGGTCAAGACCAACATCGGGCACACCGAGTCCGCCGCGGGGATCGCGGGCCTGATCAAGACCGCGCTCAGCATCGAGCACCGGCTGATCCCGCCGCACATCAACCTGGAGCGGATCAACCCCGCGATCGACCTGGAAGCCGCGCCCTACAGGATCCCGGACCGGCTCACCCCCTGGCCCGCGCACGAGGGACCGGCCCGCGCGGGGGTGAATTCCTTCGGCTTCGGCGGCACCAACGCGCACGTCCTGCTCGAAGCGGCTCCCGGTCCGGCTCCGGCCCCGGTCCGCCACAGACCGTCCACCGCAAACCCCGGCCTGCCGTTCCGCGTCCTGCCGCTCAGCGCCCACGACAGCGCCGTGCTGCCCGCGCTGGCCGACACCGTACGCGCGGAACTGGCGGAGCCGGCCGACCCGCACGCGGCCCCGGTCCCGCTCACCGACCTCGCGCACTCCCTCGCCCACCACAGGCAGCACCACGACGCCCGGCTGGCCGCGGTGTACGCGTCACCTCACGACCTGGACGAGGCGCTGGCGGCGTACGCCCGGGGCGAATCGCACCCCCGTGTCCTGGCCGGCA
Organism: Streptomyces sp. IBSBF 2435; assembly: GCF_036815005.1. Lineage (NCBI taxonomy): Bacteria > Bacillati > Actinomycetota > Actinomycetes > Kitasatosporales > Streptomycetaceae > Streptomyces > Streptomyces sp. IBSBF 2435. The sequence continues at coordinate 29,091 of NZ_JAJSYW010000020.1, forward strand.
GACGCCACGAGGCACCGCACGACGCACCCGCCTGGGTGTTCACCGGGATGGGACCGCAGTGGTGGGCCATGGGCCGCGAGTTGTTCGCGGCGGCGCCCGCCTACCGGGAGGCCGTCGAGGCCGTCGACCGTGAGATCACCGCACAGGCCGGCTGGTCGCTGATCGCCGAGCTGAACGCCGACGAGGACGCGTCCCACATGACGCAGACCTGGCTGGCCCAGCCGGCCAACTTCGCCGTGCAGACCGGACTCGCCGCCCTCTGGCGCGCCCACGGGGTCCGCCCCTCGGCCGTGGTCGGCCACAGCACGGGCGAGGTCGCCGCTTTCCACGAGGCCGGCGTGTACGACCTCCCGGACGCCGTACGGATCGTGCTGCACCGCAGCCGGCTCCAGCACCGGGCCACGGGCGCCGGCACCATGCTCGCGGTCGGTCTGCCGGAGCAGGAGGCCACCCGCCGTGCGGCGGCCTTCGGCGGCCGGGTGTCCGTCGCGGCGGTCAACAGTCCGGAGGCACTCACGGTGGCCGGGGACGAGGCGAGCCTGACCGCGTACGCCGAAGCGCTGCGCGCCGACGGCGTGTTCGCCAAGTTCCTCGATGTCCGCGTGCCCTACCACAGCGCCGCCATGGACGACCTGAAGGCCGATCTGCTGGCTGAGCTGGCCGGGATCACCCCCCGTCCCGCCCGGCTGCCCCTCTACCTCACCGGCAGGGAGGGGCGGGCAGAGGGACCCGAACTCGACGCGCGCTACTGGTGGGACAACGTCCGCGACACCGTCCGCTTCCGCTCGGCCATCGACGCCATGCTCGACGACGGGCACCGCACCTTCCTGGAGATCGGCCCCCACCCGGTGCTCGGACGCTCCATCAAGGAGTGCTTCGCCGCCCGCGACGGCGTGTCCGGGGCCGGGGACGCGGCGCCGGCGCCGGTCGCGGGCGGGCACCAGCCCGTGACCACGCTGCCCTCGATCCGCCGGTCCGAGGACGAGCTCCTGTGCTTCACCACCTCCCTCGCCGCGCTGTACACCGTCGGCTGCGCCGTCGACTGGGACGTGCTGCACCCGCGGGGACACCGGGTGCCGCTGCCGCGGTATCCGTGGAAGCGGGACCGGTACTGGACCGAACCCGCCTCCGTGGCGCAGATCCGGCTGGGCCACGTCGACCATCCGCTGCTCGGCCGGCGCCTCGCCACCGCGGAGCCCGCGTGGGAGGTGGCGCTCGACGTCGAGACCACGCCCTATCTCGCCGACCACCGGATCCAGGGCCGGACGCTGTTTCCCGCAGCCGGGTATGTCGAGATGGCCTACCAGGCGCTCCAGGCGCTGACCGGCGGGACGGACGCCGGGCTCGGCGGCATCGAACTGCGCAAGGCCCTCTTCCTGCCCGACGACGCCCCGCGCCGCGTGCAGTTGTCGCTGTCCGCGGAGTCCTCCTCCTTCACCGTGGCGAGCGGCGGCGACACCCCCGCGGTCCACGCCTGCGGCACGGTGCGCAGCGGAAGTCCGGCCGCACGCGTCCCCGCGCTGGACCGGGAGGCGATCACGGCGCGCGGCGGGCAGCCCCTGTCCTCCACCGCCTGCTACGGCCTGCTGAGCGCCCTCGGCTACGACTACGGCCCCGCCTTCCAGGGCATCGCGGAGGTCTGGCGGGCGCCGGGCGAGGCTCTGGCACTGATCAGGCCGCCCGCGAGCGCCGGTGAGGGAGCGGCGGGCCACCACGTGCACCCGGTTCTGCTCGACTCCTGCTTCCAGACCCTGCTCGTCGCGGGACTCCCGGCCGCCGACACGGCGGCCGGGGGCGGGATGCTGCTGCCGCTCACCATCGACGAGCTGCGCACGGACCCCGTCGGCGCGGGCCCGCTGTGGGCGCACGCCACCGTCACCCGGCGTGCGGACGACGAACTCGTCGGCGACATCGCCCTCTACACCGAGGACGGCGAGCCGGCCGGCCACGTCCGCGGCTTCCGCGCCGCCGACGTCGAGCAGGCCTCGGCCACGGTGGGGCTCACGACCATCGACGGCTGGCTCGCCGAAGTCGCCTGGACCGAGGCGCCGTCGCCCGGCCAGGCTCCGGACGGCGAGCCGGCCGTACCCGGTACCTGGCTGCTGTTCGCCGACCGGCCCGGGGGCGTGGCGGACTCCCTCGCGGGGCTCGCGAGCGGCCGGGGCGCGCGCTGCCACCTCGTACGGCCGGGTGACCGCTACCTGTTCGACCATGACGGACGGGGCTCCCGGGTGGTTCCGGGCAGCGCCGACGACCTCCGCAGGCTGCTCGGCGACCTGACCGCCCTGGCCGCGGACCGCGGTGAACCGCCCCTGGACACCGTCGTCCACCTGTGGAATCTGGATCTGCCCCGGCTGGACGACACCTCGCGGGACGACCTCGACGCGCACGGCTCGCTCGGCGCCTACTCCGTCGTCGCCCTGGCCCAGGCGCTCCAGGACCACCCGGGGCAGGCGACCGACCCGGCCGCCCTCCACCTGGTCACCCGGGGCGCCCAGGCGGCCGTGCCCGGTGAGCCGGTCGAGCCTCTCGGCGCACCGGTCTGGGGCATCGGCCGGGTGCTGCGCCACCAGGAGCTGACCGCGCACCGGGGCAAGCTGATCGACCTGCCGCCGCTGCGGGAGGGCGCCGGTCCCGGGGCCTCGGAAGCCGAGGCCGGCGCCGGCGACGCCGAGGAGCTGCTGCGTGAACTCCTCGCCCCGCGGACCCCGGACCGGCCGCAGGACGAGGTGGCCCTGCGCCACGGGCGCCGCCTCGTCAGCGCGCTCGCCCGCCCCGGAGACCTCACCCTTTCCCTCCCGCCCCGGCTGCGCCCGGACGGCGCCTACCTCGTCACCGGTGCCTTCGGCGCGCTGGGCCGGCTGCTGTGCCGCTACCTCGTCCGCCGGGGCGCCCGGCACCTGATCCTCGTCGGGCGCACGGAACTGCCCGACCGCGCCACCTGGCGGGCGGTCGGCCCGGACTCCCCCGCGGGCTCCGGGATCGACTTCGTCAAGGAACTGGAGTCGCTCGGCGCGCACCCCGTGCACGCCGCCCTCGACATCCGAGACGAGCAGGCCCTGACGCAATGGCTGGCCGACTACCGGGGCCGGGACGCTCCACCGGTGCGCGGCGTCTTCCACCTCGCCGGGCAGGTGCGCGACACCCCCGTGCGGACCATGGACCGCGCCACCTTCGACTCCGTGTTCACCCCGAAGGCCGCGGGTTCCTGGCTCCTGCACCACCATCTGCGCGACGAGCCGCTCGACTACTTCGTGCTCTTCGCCTCGGTCGCCTCCCTGCTCACCACCGCCGGCCAGACGAACTACGCGGCGGGCAACGCCTTCCTGGACGCCCTCGCCCAGCACCGCAGGTCCCGGGGCATGCCCGCGCTCAGCCTGGACTGGGGGCCCTGGGCGACCGGCATGATCCACGAACTGAGCCTGGTCGAGCACTACCGCACCGTCCGGGGCATGAGTTCGCTCTCGCCGGCCGCCGGCACGGCCGTCCTGGAACGGGTCCTCGGCCAGGACCGCGCCCAGCTCCTGATCGCCACCGTCACCGACTGGCCGACCTTCCTCGCCTGGTATCCCGCCCCGCCCCCGCTGGTCGCGGACCTCGCCGCCGAGGCAGCCCGCGCGGCGGACTCGGCGGGGTCCGCCACCGACGGCCAGGACGGCTACCTGGACCGGTTCAGGGCCGCGGCGGACGAGGCGGAGCGCGCCCGGCTGGTCACGGACCGCTTCGTCGGCTGCGCCTCGGCCGTCCTGCGGATGCCCGCGGACCAGCTCGACCTGGACACCGGCCTCGGTGCGCTGGGCATCGACTCGCTGCTCGCCATGGAGCTGCGGGCCAGGGTCCAGGCGGAGACCGGGGTCGCGCTGCCGGTGGTGGCGCTGCTCAGCGGAGCGCCGCTGCGGGAGCTGACCGCGCAGCTGCACCAGGCCACCGCGGAGCTGGCCGCGGCGGCGGCGGGACCGGAGACCGCGGCGGCGGCGGAGGTGTACGAGGACGTCTCGCGGCACCCGCTGACCCAGAACCAGAAGGCGCTGTGGTTCCTCAAGCAGCTGAATCCTGACGGCTTCGCCTACAACATCGGCGGGGCGGTCGAGGTCCGCACGCAGATCGACCCGGAGCTGATGGCAGCCGCCGTCCGCGTCCTGACGGCCCGGCATCCGGTACTGCGGGCCAACTTCGTGCTGGAGGACGGCCGTCCGCTCCAGGTCGTCTCGGAGGACGTGGAGCCGGACATGAGGGTCTTCGACGTCGAGGGCCTGGCATGGGAGCAGGTCCGCGACCTGATCGTCGAGGAGTACCGGAGGCCGTACGACCTCACGTGCGACCGGCTGATGCGCTTCCGGCTGTTCCGGCGCGGCCCGGACCGCTGGGTGCTGATGAAGGCGGTCCACCACATCGTCTCGGACGCGATCTCCACCTTCACCTTCATCGAGGAACTGCTCGCCCTGTACGAGGGGATGCGCGCGGGCCGCACGGTCGAACTGCCGCCGGTCCAGGCCCGTTACCTGGACTTCCTCAACCGGCAGAACCGGTTCCTGGCGTCACCGCGGGCCGGTCGCATGCTGGACTACTGGCGCGGCGCGCTGCCCGCCGAGATCCCGCCGCTCACCCTGCCCACCGACGCGCCCCGGCCCGCCGTGCAGACCCACAACGGCGCCTCGGAGTTCTTCGTCCTCGACGAGGACCTCAGCGCCCGGGTCCACACCCTGGCGCGCGAGAACGACGTCACCGTCTTCATGGTGCTGCTGGCCGCCTACTACCTGCTGCTGCACCGGCACTCCGGCCAGGACGACATCGTCGTCGGCAGCCCGGTGACCGGCCGCACCGACGAGGACCTGTCCTCGGTGTACGGATACTTCGTCAACCCGCTGCCGCTGTACGCGAACCTGGCGGGCGACCCGACCGTCGCCGAACTGCTCGCCCAGGTCCGCGCGACGGTGCTCGGGGGTCTCGACCACCAGGAGTATCCCTTCGTCCTGCTGGTCGAGAAGCTCGGCCTCCAGCACGACCCCAGCCGCTCCGCCGTCTTCCAGGCGATGTTCATCCTGCTCGCCCACAAGGTGTCCTCGCAGCAGTACGGCTACCACCTCGACTACATCGAACTCCCCGAAGAGGAGGGGCAGTTCGACCTCACGCTGTCGGCGTACGAGGACGAGGCCGAGCGCCGCCTCCACTGCGTGCTCAAGTACAACACCGACCTGTTCCGGCCCGGGACCGCCCAGCGGCTCGTCCGGCACTACCGCAATCTGCTGGACGCGCTGACCCGCTCCCCCGGAGACCTGCGGGTGGCGGGGCTCGACATGCTCGGCGAGCGCGAGCGCCACGAGATCCTGCACGGCCCGTCCGCCCGGGGCCCCGTTCTCGCGCAGGACCCGCCCGTGCAGGCGCTGTTCGCCCGGGCGGCGGCCCGCAACCCGCAGGCGGTCGCGGTCACTGTTCCCGCCGCCGCCCCGGACGGCGAGGCCCGGCATCTGACGTACGCGGAGCTGGAGCGGGCCTCCGCCGCCCTGGCCGGGCGGCTGCGGGCCCGGGCGGCGAGCGGCGGGGTCGTCGCGGTGTGCCTGCCGAAGTCGGCCGAACTGGTCGTCGCGCTGCTCGCCGTCCTGCGTGCCGGAGCCGCGTACCTGCCGCTCGATCCGAGCCACCCGGCGGAAAGGCTCGCTTTCATGGCGGGCAACGCGGCCGTGGGCCTGGTCATCACCGACCCGGCGGGCGCCGGGCGGCTGGCCGTACCGGGTGCGGAATTCCTCACCGACGTCATGAGGGAAGGCGACGCCTCGGCGCAGGAGAGCGAGAGCCCGGCCGCCTCCCACGACATGCCTGTGGGCGCGGACACACCCGCGTACGTCATCCACACCTCGGGATCGACGGGCCGCCCCAAGGCCGTACAGGTCTCGCACGGCGCCCTGTCGGCCCTCTACGGCGCCTGGCGCGAGGAGTACGGGCTGGACGCCGCGCCCGGGGTGCACCTCCAGATGGCCGGCGCGTCCTTCGACGTCTTCACCGGCGATCTCGTCCGCGCCCTGTGCTCGGGCGGGCGGCTGGTCCTCGCCGACCGCGAACTGCTGCTCAACACGGCACGGCTGTACGAGGCGATGACCGCCGAGGGGGTCGACTGCGCCGAATTCGTCCCCGCCGTCGCCCGCGCGCTGATGACCCACTGCGAGGAGGGCGACCACCGGCTGGACTTCATGCGGCTGATGATCGTCGGATCCGACACCTGGAAGGTGGCGGAGTACGCACGGCTGCGCGCGCTGTGCGGCCCGGCCACCCGGGTGATCAGCTCCTACGGCCTGACCGAGGCGACCGTCGACAGCGCCTGCTTCGACGGGCCCGCCGACGGCCTCGACCCCAGCAGCAGCGTCCCCATCGGCCATCCGCTGCCCAACTGCGTCCTGCACGTGCTCGACGCCCGCCGGCAGCCCGTACCGGCGGGAGTGGCCGGCGAGCTGTGGGCCGGCGGGGCGGGCCTGGCCCTGGGCTACGCCGGGGACCCCGAGCAGACCGCGCGCCGCTTCGTCACCCTCACCCTGGACCGCGGACCCGACGCCGTCCCCGAGCGGCTCTACCGCACCGGGGACCTGGCGCGCCGGGACGCCGAGGGCCGGATCCACCTGCTCGGCCGCGCCGACACCCAGATCAAGCTGCGCGGCCACCGCATCGAACCCGGCGAGATCGAATCCCTGCTCACCGCCTTCCCCGGGGTCGCCGCGGCCCACGCGATGGTCAGGACCGACGTCGGCGGCGAACCGGTGCTCTGCGCCTACGTCGTCCGCGCCCACGACGTCCTCGACGCCGCGGAGCCGGTGGAGGCCGCGCCGGACACCCGGGCCCTGCGCCGCCACCTCGCCGCCCAGCTGCCCACCTACCTCATCCCCGCCCATCTGACGGTGCTGGACGCCCTCCCGCTGACCGCGAACGGCAAGGTGGATCCCGAGGCCCTGCCCGCGCCCCGCTCCGAGGGCGCGGAGGTCGAGCACGAACCGCCCGCCACGCTGTACGAGGAGCGTGTCGCGGCCCACTGGAAGTCGGTGATCGGCCTCGAACGGGTCAGCCTGCACAGCGACTTCTTCGCCTCCGGCGGCAGCTCCATCACGCTGATCGAGCTGATCCACCACCTCCAGAAGGAGTTCGGGATCGCGATCGCCGTCGGCCGGCTCTTCAAGGTCACCACCCTGCACGGCATGGCCCGCACGGTCGAGGACATCGTCACGGGCCGGATCTCCGGCAACCTCTCCCACCTGACCTTCAACGCGGGCCGCGGACCGGCGCTCTTCTGCTTCCCGCCCGCCGGCGGCCACGGCCTGGTCTACCGCAACTTCGCCGCGCACCTGCCCTCGTACGAACTGGTCGCCTTCAACCACGTCGACGGGGACAAGGCCGTCCGCTACGCCGACCTCATCGAGTCGCTGCGCCCCGAGGGGCCGTGCCTCCTCCTCGGCTACTCCCTGGGCGGCAACCTCGCCTTCGAGGTCGCCAGAGAGCTGGAACAGCGCGGCCGTGACGTTCCGCATGTCGTGATCATGGACTCGTACCGCATCACGCAGGAGTACGGACTCCCCACCGAGCACATCGAGGCCTTCGAACGCGAACTGGGGGACCATCTGCGCCGCCACACCCGCTCCGAGACCGTCACCGCTCAGACCCTCGAACAGGCCAGGGACTACCTGGAGTACTGCGGGCGCACCCCGAACCGCGGAAGGGTGGCCGCGACGGTCACCGTGATCTCGGACGAGGCGAAGGCGGCCTTCTACGCGGCCGAGCAGCCCGGCAGCTGGCACGCCGCCTCCACCACCGGCAGCCGGCTGGTGCGCGGCGCGGGGCTGCACGCGGAAATGCTGGACGAGAAGCCCTCCCAGCGGAACGCGGCCCTGGTGCTCGCCGCGCTCGACGACGGGACCGGCGCCCGCCGCGAAGCCCGCACCCCCGTGCAGACCGACCCCACGAAGGGCGAACCAGGTGCCGCGTAACGACAGGCCCGTATGGGAGGCCCGCGCCCCGGGGCCGGGCCGGAGCACGGCGGACAAGCCGCGGGTGATCATCATCGGCGCGGGAATCGGCGGCCTGTCCACCGGCTGCTACGCCCAGATGAGCGGCGCCGAGACCAGGATCTTCGAACGGCACGTCCTGCCCGGCGGCTGCTGCACCGCGTGGTCGCGCCAGGACTACGTCTTCGACTACTGCATCGAGTGGCTGACCGGGACGGGACGCAACAACGACGCCAGCCGGGTCTGGCGGGAGCTGGGCGCCCTGGACGGCAAGACCATCGCGAACTTCGAGATGTTCAACACCGTCACCGACGAGGACGGCCGCTCGGTCACCTTCTACAACGACCCCGACCGCCTCGAAGCGCACCTGCTGGAGATCTCGCCCGCCGACGCCCGCCCGATCCGGGCGTTCTGCCGCGACCTGCGCCGCTTCACCCGCATCAACCTCTACCCCTTCCTGACCCCGCCGCCGCTCCAGTCGCCGCGGGAGAAGCTGGCCACCCTCCGCACCGTCACGCCCTCCTTCGCGCTGCTGTGGCGCACCGCGGTCACCCGCATGGAGAGCTTCTGCGACCGCTTCGAGGACCCGCTGCTGCGCCGGGCGTTCCCGTTCATCTTCTTCCAGGACCACGAGGTCTTCCCGCTGCTGCCCTACCTGTTCAACATGGCCAGCGCCTTCCACCTCAACGCGGGCTTCCCGCAGGGCGGTTCGCTCGGCCTGGCGCGCTCGGTGGAGGAGCGGTACACCGAACTGGGCGGCCGGGTGGACTACCGGGCCCGGGTGGAACGCATCCTGGTGGCCGACGACCGCGCGATCGGCGTGGAACTGCGCGGCGGTGAGCGGCACTTCGCCGACCACGTGGTCTCGGCGTGCGACGGGGTCACCACCATCGACGGGCTGCTCGGCGGTCGCTACACGAGCCCGCGGATCGACAAGCTCTTCGCCCATCTGACGAGCCGCCCCGACGTGCTCTACCCGGGCGTGGTCTCGGCCTTCGTCGGACTCGGCGAAGAGATGGACCCGTCCGCCCGGCACAGCACCACCTACCTGCTCTCCGACGAGGACAGCGCGCAACTGCCCGGCGTCCTGCAGAACAGCCTCGTGGTGCAGGTGCGCTCGCGCTACTCCGACGGCTTCGCCCCGCCCGGCAAGTCCGTGCTGCACTGCACCTACTTCAGCGACTACGACTCCTGGAAGCAGTTGCGCCGCACCGACCGCAAGTCCTACCGGGCCCGCAAGCAGAAGGTGGCCGACTTCGTCCGGGCCTTCCTGGAGCGGCACTACCCGGGTATCGGCCGGGCCATCGAGGTCATGGATGTGGCCTCGCCGACCACCACCGAGCGGTACACCGGGGTCCGGGGCGGCAGCATCCTGGGCTGGAAGTCCTTCACCCCGGCCGACGACGTCATCACCGGTCTGATCAACAAGGACCGGATGCGGCTGCCGGGCCTGGACGGATTCTCCATGGCGGGCCAGTGGTTCGGAGGCGGCAGCCTGATCCGCGCCGCCGCCGGCGGCCGGTTCGTCACCCAGTACCTGTGCGAGGAGCTGGGCCTGGACTTCCGCGCCTGGGAGCGCGGCGGCACCACCCCCTGGCATCCCGGGATGCTCGGCCACCTGCCGCAGCTCGAAAGCCACAGGGTGAGGTGACGGCGAGATGACCACCACGACGGCGGACACCCGCAGAAACAGCATGATCATCATCGGCGGCGGGCTCGGCGGCCTGTCCACCGGTGCCTACGGCCAGATGAACGGCTACCGCACCCAGGTCTTCGAGATGCACGAGATCCCGGGCGGCTGCTGCACCGGCTGGGGCCGCGGCGACTTCACCTTCGACGCCTGCGTCAGCTGGCTGCTCGGCAACGGCCCGGGCAACGAGATGCACCAGATCTGGCTCGAACTCGGAGCGCTCCAGGGCAAGGAGATGCGCCACTTCGACGTCTTCAACACCGTGCGCGGCCAGGACGGCCGCACCGTCTACTTCTACTGCGACCCCGACCGGCTCGAAGCCCACCTGGTGTCCCTGTCCCCGCCCGACGCCCGCGCCATCCGCTCCTTCTGCAAGGGCCTGCGCAAATTCATCGCCTGCCTGCCCTCCTACCCCTTCCTCACCCCGGTTCCGCTGATGAGCCGCCGGGAGCGCTGGCGGATGCTGGCCGGGTTCCTGCCGTACTTCAACCTCTTCCGCACCTCCATGTCGGTGCTGATGGCCGAGTATTCGACCCGCTTCAAGGACCCGCTGCTGAAAGAGGCCTTCAACTACGTCCTGTACGAGAAGCACCCGGGTTTCCCCGTCCTGCCCTTCTACTTCCAGATGGCCGCGCAGGCCCACCGTTCCGCAGGGGTGCCCGAAGGCGGCTCGCTGGAGCTGGCGCGCTCCATCGAGCGGCGCTATCTGCGGCTCGGCGGCCGGATCACGTACAACTCCCTGGTCGAGGAGATCCTGGTCAAGGACGACCGGGCGGTCGGGGTACGCCTCTCCGACGGCAGCCGGCACTACGCCGACATCGTGGTCTCGGCCTGCGACGGCCCCAGCACCTTGCTGAAACTGCTCGGCGGGCGCTACCTCGACGGCGAGTACGGCACCCTCTACCGCGAGACGCTGCACCGGCCCGGCATGGTCTTCCCCGGCTACACCAGCGTCTTCCTCGGCCTGCGCCGCTCCTACCCGGATGCCGACCCCACCACCACCCACCTGCTGGACGAGGCGACCGCCTCCCGGCTGACCGGCATCCGCCATCCGAGCCTCAACGTGCAGTTCCGCAGCCACTTCTACCCCGAGCTGTCGCCCCGGGACACCACCGTCATCTACGCCACCTACTTCTCCGACACCGCGCCCTGGCGGGAGCTCGCCGAGGGACCCGAACGCCTCAGCCGGGCCCGCAGGGGAACCGAGCTGCACACCCTGCCGGTCCGGCGCGGCAAGGCGTACACCCTCGCCAAGCGGCGCACCAGGGACGCGGTCATCGACTTCCTCGAAGAGCTCTATCCGGGGCTCAGGGTCTCCATCGCGGTACGGGACACCTGCACCCCCCTCACGCAGATCCGCTACACCGGCAGCTTCGAGGGCACCTTCCTGGGCTGGCAGCCCTTCGTGGAGAGCGGCGAGGCGATGGAGGAGCTGGTCAAGAAGAACGGCCCCGTCCTGCCCGGCCTGGAGAACTTCTACCTCTCCGGGGTGTGGGCCACCACCGGCGGCCTCATCCGCGCCGCAGCCGCCGGGCGCCAGGTCATGCAGTTCATCTGCCGGGACGACGGGATCGGCTTCACCGCCGCCCTCGACACGAGCGCCCCCCTGCCGACCCATGTGGACATCCCCGTCGGCCCGCACCGCCGAGCCCGTACCGCTCCCGCTCACGCCGCTTCGTCCCGCACCTCCGAGAAAGGCACCCCGTGACCGCGCCCCCCCATGCCGCCGGCCTCTCCCCCGAACCGCTCGCGTACCCCTTCTGGACCACCGAGGGGCTCGGCCTCCCGGACGGATACCGGCAGTTGCGCGACCGGCCGCCCACCCGAGTCCGGCTGCCGTACGGAGACGACGCCTGGCTCGCCACGCGCTACGACGACGTGCGGGCCATCCTGTCGGATCCCCGGTTCAGCCTGGCGGAGGCCCTGCACCGCGACCAGCCCCGCATCGGCCCCATGCCCCGGGCGGGCGGCGGCCTCATCGCCCTCGACGCCCCGCGCCACACCCAGTTGCGCGCGCTGCTGGCCAAGGAGTTCACCGCCCGCCGCATCGAACGGCTCCGCGACCGCATCCAGCAGGTGGCCGACGCCCTCATCGACCGGATGACGGCCGCCGGCCCGCCGTCCGACCTGGTCGAGGACCTGGCCTTTCCGCTGCCCATGACCCTGATCTGCGAAATCACCGGAGTGCCCGAGCCGGACCAGGCCGCCGTGCGGGCGTGGGCCGACACCGTGTGCTCGGGAAGGGTCACGCCCGAGATCGTCCAGCGGCACGCCGAGGACTTCTTCGGCCTTATGCACGGCTGGATCGAGGCACGGCGCCGCGCCCCCGCGGACGACCTGATCACCGTGCTGGTCCGGGCCTGCGACAACGGGGACCTCACGCAGGACGAGCTGACGGGACTGGCCAACGAACTGCTCATCGGCGGCTTCGTCACCACCACCAACCAGATCGCCAACTTCTTCGCGGTCCTGCTGCTCCCCGGGGAGGCGGGGGCAGGCGGCCCCGACCTGCTGGCGGCCGTCCGGGACCGGCCCGAGCTGATTCCGCGGGCCGTCGAGGAACTCCTGCGCTATGTGCCCCTGCTCAACGGCCTCACCCTGCCGCGCTACGCCACCGAGGACCTCGAACTGGGCGGTGTCCCGGTCCGGGCCGGTGAGGCGGTCGTGGTCTCCCAGGCCGCCGCCAACCACGACCCCAAGGTCTTCTCCTCCCCCGACCGCATCGCCCTGGACCGCCCCGGCACCCCGCACATCAGCTTCGGCCACGGCATCCACTACTGCCTGGGCGCGCACCTGGCGCGGCTCGAACTCCAGGTGGCCCTGGAGCGTGTGACGACCCGGCTGCCCGGCCTGCGGCTCGCCGCCCCGGAGGGGGATCTCAGCTGGCGCTCCAAGGAGTTCTTCAGCGGCCTGCGGGCACTGCCGGTGGCCTGGTAGCCGCCCCGGGCACCGGGCCCGGAGGACAGCCACCCCAGCGCCGCCGGCGCGCGGGCCGCCGACCACCCGGCTGTGTTGTCAGTGGCCGCCGCTAACGTTCCGCGCATAGTCGCACTCGGTCCGGGAGGACGTCCCTGGCCGAGCTGCGCTCTCATCGTGTGTTCTTGATGACGCGGAAGGCTGTGGCACGTGGGTTGGCTGTCGGCGGGTGACGGGTACGAAGTCGCTCTGGTGGAGGGGCGAATAGCGGCGCGCGCCACCTCGGGGAGGTCGGCGGGGCGGCAGTTGAAGTCGCTGCCGCGCACGCTCAAGGACCACCCGGAGGTGGACCGGCTGCGGCGGTTCGCCGAGTGGCTCGACCGGCACGCCGCCGCGTGTGTCGCGCAGGCCGACGCGTGGATGGTGTCCTCGCTGCCCGTGCCCACCGGGCTGCTGGCCCGGGTGTGGCCCGACGAGGCCTGGCAGTCCGCGCTGCGCGATCTGGCCGTGGTCGGCGACGACCCGGACGAGGTGGGCTTCCTGCGCGGCGCCACCGAGGCCGGCGAGCTGCAAGTGGTGAATCTGGACGGCGAGACCGTCCGGATGGCCCCGCGCACGGTGACGCTGCCCCACCCGGTGCTGCTGCCGGACCTCGACGACCTGCGCGAATTCGCGGCCGAACTGGGCATCGCCCAGCGCGTCGAGCAGATCCACCGGGCGGTGTGGCGCCGGCCCGCGGACCTCGACGCGGAGTCCACCGAGGTGCGGGAGTTCGCCGGAGGGTCGTTCCGCTCCCGCTTCGCGCTCGCCGCGCGCGCGAGTTCGCTGGGCTACCGGGTGTCCGGGGGTTACGCGACGACCCGGGTGCGGGACGGCGGGCACGCCGTCGAGGGCTGTGTGTGGATCGGCGAGCCGTACTGGGAGGACACGGTCGAGACCGGCGGCCTCACCTGGCAGGACCGCGACGGCCGCGCCCTGCCGCTGCGCGAGGTGGGTCCTGTGGCCTGGTCGGAGGGGATGCGGATGGCGGCGGCGCTGTACGCCGGCCGCGAGATCGAGAAGGGCAAGAACGCATGAGCGGGGGGACGCAGGTGTCGTACGAGGAGTTGCTGACGGCGGGCGCGGTGCTGCCGCCCGACGTGCCGGAGGCCGGTGAGCGGGGAGTGCCGCTGACGGCGCGGACGTACCGTCACCCGGGCCTCGACGACCGGGTGGTGGTGCGTCTGGTGGCCGGCGAGCTGGGCGCGGCGGAGGACCTGGCCGCCGGATTCCTCGGCCTGGCGCAGGACGCCGAGCCCGTCGTGGTCGGGTTCGGGCTGCGCCAGTCGCTGGGCTTCCCCGAATGGGTGCTGGTGCACCACCCGCAGGACGGGCACCACGCCCTGGGCGTCGTGCCGGACCTGGAGCGGGCGGCCCGGCAGGCCAGGTCCCGCCCGAAGGCCGCGCTGGACGCCTTCGTCGAACTCGGCGAGCGGCTGGCGGCCTCGGTGCCGCACTTCCTGCCGACGTATTACGAGCAGGCCGGGCGGGTGTTCCTCGCGGAGGAGAACACCACCTACGCGGCCCAGCTGTTCACCCGCGCCCGCAAGGCCGAGGCGGAACACGGACTGGAGGTCCAGGAGGAGCGGCTGGACGCCGTGTTCCTGGAGTTCGCGCTGGCCGGCGCCCTCCCGGTGACGGTGCTGTCCGCCTACGCGAAGGAACTGGCGGCGCAGGTGCCGCCCGAGGAGGCGCTGCGGCGCTTCACCACCTTGTGCCTGCGCCGCACGGCGGGCGGGCTGCCGCCGGCCGCGCGGATGGCGACCGACCTGCGCAAGCTGGCCCGGGCCGCCGGCCGGGACGCGAATCTCACCGAGCAGGAGTATCTGGCCGAACTCCTGCGCCTGCCGGCCACGCTGCGGGCGGCGACCAGCTGGTGGAAGGGGCACCGTACGGCGCTGGTCGCCCTGGCCGGGCGCGAGCCGCACGTCCGCGGCCTCCTGCTGGACGTGATCCCGGCCGGCCAGGACAGCGAGATGCCGGCGCTGTGGCTGGGGCTGCTGGCGGACTCCGGTGCCACGGCGGGCCTGTGGGACACGTCCCTGCCCGGCGAGCAGCGCCCGCGCGACGGGGCGGCGGGCTGGCTCCAGAGGTTCCAGACCCACCGTGAGCGGGCCCGTTCGTGGCGGGAGTCCGGCCGGATGCCCGAGCTGTACCCGCTGGTGGTGCGGACCGCGGATCTGCTGCGGGCCGAACTCGCCGCCTCGGGCGGCGCGTTGAAGGTCCTGCACGATCTCGACCTGATCGACCTGCTGCTGTCCCTGGACATTCCGGTGGCCGCCCCGGAGAAGAACGACGTCCTGCTCCTGACCCAATGGGCGCTCGGCGAGGGGCAGCGCGACCTCGTACGGCTGGCGGCCGACGCCCGCTTCCACGACGCCTTCCGGCGCGGCGCGGAGCGGTTCGGCAGCGACGACCGCACACTGCGCGCGATCAGGCTGCTGGCGGCCTCGCCTGGCGGCAGCCCGCTGCTCGCGGACTGGGTGCGCTCCGTCGTACGGCGCTTCACCGCGGTCGGTCTGCCCCAGCTGCCCGAGGCGCTCGCACGGCTGAAATGGCTGCCCGCCGAGGCGCTGGCGCTGGCCGAGGAGGAGGTCCGCGAGGCCGCGGGCACCGACCTCGCCCCGGTGCTCCAGCGCACCCTGCGGGCCGGGCTCTTCGACGAACTCGGCTGGCCCGCCTGGGAGGAGGCGGTCGGCGCACTCGTCCCCCAGGCCGATATCGAGGACGTGGTCGTCGCCGATGCCTGGCCCCACCTCATCGTGGCGGGCGCGGCCCAGGCCCGGGTGATCGGCGCCGAGGGCACCGTCCTGACCCACGACCTGCGGATCCCGGCGAACAGCGCCACGGGCGATCCCGGGTTCCACTACGTGGACGGGGAACTCCTCGTCCACTGGAGCGACGGCAGCGGCGGCCTGCGCGGCTACTGGCACACCCGGGCCGACCGACCGCAGCCCCTGGAGGGCGCCCGGAGCACCCGGGGTGTCCGGATGGACTGGTACCAGGCCGATATGCCGGTCACGCTGCCCCTGCCCGGCGGCGGCAGGACCACCGGCGGCGGCGTCCTGCACGCGGGCGACACCACCGTGCCCCCCGAGCGGCACGTGCTCTGCGACGGCGTCTCGTACTGGGTGTGGCACGCGGAGAGCGAGGCGGAACAGGCGCGCGGCTGGTACGAGTACGACCCGGTGACCGGTGAGCGGGGCCGGATGAGCAAGCCCGCCTTCCTCGCCGACGCGCTGCGCGATGCCCCCGAGGGCAGCAGCTTCGAGGGCGGCCGGCTGCGCCCCTCGCCGACGCCCGGCGCCGGACCCGCCTGCGCGCCCGTGGACGGCCTGGTCGGCCTGCGCGTGGTGCAGTCGCCCGACGGTTCCGTGCGTGCGCGGGATCTCGCCGGGCACACCGCCACCCTGCCCGCGAACTCCGGCCGGCCCGCAGCGCTCGTGGTCTTCCCCGGCGCCGCACAGGCGCATGCCGTCGTCCGCAACAGCTGGCAGCTCGCCGTCGTGGACACCGACGGCGTCATCACCTCGGTGGCCAAGACCGACCGCGCGCCCGGTGTCTTCGGCGAGGGCTCGCTGCTGCTGCCGCCGGTGCAGTTCTGGGAGTGCCTGACGGCCCGCGACCCGGAGGGTTCCGCGGCGCTGCGGCAGCTCGACCGGGACACCGCGGCGGCCCTGCTCACGGCCGCCGCGGACGAGGACAAGGAGGCGCTGCCCGACGCGATCCGCTCCCTCCTCCCGGTCACCCACAGCGCGCTGGTCTCCGGGATCGCCGGGGTCGTGCGCCACGCGGCCGGTCAGCGGGCCGTCCTGGACGCGGCGGCGGACCGGCTCACCCGCGCCCTCGACGGCGGCCTGGAGGACACCGGCCCGGCCGGGCCCGCGGACGCCGTACTCCTGGACGCCATGAACGGCCTCGGCGATTCGTCCGGCCACTGGTGGAACCGCGACGACGAGGCCGACACCGTCTTCCGCACCCTGCGCGAGATGAAGCGGGCGGGCAGCGGCCCGGGCGCCGAGGAGGCGGGGCAGACCGCGCGGCTCCACCTGGACGGCCGTCAGCTGCCCTTCGGCCGGCCCGGACTGGGGGCACTGATCGACCGCGCCGCGGCCATGGCCTTCCGGGCTGCGGCCGGCACCACCGCCGAGGACCACCGCACGGCGCTGTGCGCGCTGCTCGCCGAGTTCGACGCGCTGGGCTTGGTGCCGAACGTCCGGGCCGCGCACTGGCGCAAGGTCGACCTGCACCTGGCGGCCGGTCCGCTGCGCACCCCGTCGGGCGAGTGGCGCGACGGCGCGTGGTACGGGCTGCTGCCGCTGGGCGGCGGTTCCTTCGTCGCCCTGGTGGCACGCGGCTCGCAGGACGACGACGGCTGCGTGTTCAGCGGGTACTTCCACGACCCGGCCGGGCGCTTCGAGACACCCGCGCCCTACACCCTGCGGGCGTCGGCGCCGCTGGGCGCGGACGGGGAGGCGGACCGTGTCAGCGCCTTCCTCCGGGAGCTGGCCGCGCGCGGACCGGCGCCCTGGTTCCCGCAGGCAGCCGAGGAATTCGCCCGCCTGACCGGCGTCACCGAGACCGCGGCCCGGCTCATCGTGGCCGGACTGCCGCAGGTAGACGCCTACGAGCGGGCGTTCCTCACCGCGGAGGCGCGCGAGGCGATCGGCGTGAAGGCGGCTCCTGCGGCGGTCGCGAAGGACGATCTGCAAGGCGTCGACCCCGCGATCCGCGCCGCGGTCGTGGCCGCGCTGCTGCCCGCCGAGCCGGCCCGGCTGTGGACCGAGGGACCGGACTGGTCCGCCGCCGCCGAGGTCTGGAATTCCCGGGTGGGCCGGCGCACCGCCGTGCCCGAGGAATTGCTCAGCGACGCGGTACGCGTGTTCAGGCGGGGGCAGTACGAGGTCCGCCGGATCCTGCCCGCGCTGCTGCACCCGGCCGGCGAGCCCCAGCTCAGCCGGGACCTGGAGTGGGCGGTCGACGGGGACCGGGTCAAGCCCGTGGGCAAGGACACGGCCGGATTCACCGCGAAGACGCTGGTCGGCTCCATCGGCCTCGCCGCCTGGCTCGCCCACCGGCTGCCCGCCGGCGACCCGATCCGCGCCGCGCTGCCCGCCGCGCTCGGCGCCGTGCACGACCGGCTCGCCCACCCCGGACTGGTGCTCGACCTCGGGCGGTACATCGGCCTTCCCGACTTCCGGAAGACCGCGGGAGCGCCCACCGAGGTCGGCAAGGGCTTCGAGCGGTACGGCGCGGTCATCCTCGCCACCCACGACGACCTGCCCTCCCCCGGTATCCGCGTCGCCCTGCTGGACGAGGCGGGCCACGACCCGTATCTGCCCGCGCTCCGCGCCGACGGCGGGCGCCCCGACCCGGCGGAGGTGGCGCTGCGGCTGGCCCGCTCGGCCTCCTTCGCGGCCCTCCTCGCCGACCCGGGCGACCCGCGGGCGGGCGGGCGGGGCACGGACGGCACGTGGTGGCCGCAGGACCCGGGCCGCTCGGTGCCGGATCTGGTGGCAGACGCGGCCACGGAACACGGCGTCGGCGAGGACGCCGCGAGGCTCTATCTGATGCTGCTGGCCATGCCCGACCCGACCGACCGCATGACGGCCCGGTGGACGGGGTGGAAGCCGGCCCGGCTCAAGGCCGCCCGCGCCGAACTGGCCGCCACCGACCTGGTGGTGGAGGCCGTCCGCACCAGGGCCGGGCGCTCGCTCTTCCTGCCCGGTGGCTGGGTGGACCCCAAAGCACCGCACGTGCCGCTGGAGCGGTGGAAGGCGCCGCTGTTCCGCGACCTGCTGGCGGAGGAGGACGCGCTGCTGGGCGCGGTCGTGCCGACGGAACCGGCGGCGGAGCTGTACCGCAGGGCCTGGCAGCGGGTCCGCGAGGACGGCGGCCCCCGGTTCGAGGAGCTCAAGGTACGGCGGGGGCGCCGCCGCTGACGTACCCGCGGGGGGGGGGGGGGGGGGGGGGGGGGGGGGGGCGCGCGCCCCCCCCCCCCCCCCCCCCCCCCCCCCCCCCCCCCCCCCCCGGCACCCCCTGCCACGACGACGCACCCGACCTGACGAACAAGGACACGCATGACCCCGACCGACACGGCGAGGACCCTCCCGGCCCGGCAGACGCTGCCCGCCGAGGAGCGCCACGCGACCGAACTCGCCTTCCTCGCCGCCCACGACACGGGCCCCCGCCCGCCCGGCTGGCGGCTGACACCGCGCGCCGTGATCACCTTTGTCTGCGGCAGCGGCGGCGAGACGCTCAAGCTCCCCGAGCGGCACGGGACACTGCCGGACCGGCTGGCGATCACCCCCAAATTCGTCGGCGAACGCGCCCTGGTGGAGCGGTGCGTGGTCACCCTCGCGGGGGAACGCGGCCTGCTGCTGGTCGGCGAGCCCGGCACGGCCAAGTCGATGCTCTCAGAACTGCTGTCCGCCGCCGTCTGCGGCACCAGCGCCCTGACCGTCCAGGGCACCGCGGGCACCACCGAGGACGCCCTGCGCTACGGGTGGAACTACGCCCTGCTGCTCGCCCAGGGCCCCACCTCCGCGGCGCTCGTCGACTCCCCGGTGCTGGCCGCCATGCGCGCCGGGCGGGTGGCCCGCGTCGAGGAGATCACCCGCTGCCTGCCCGAAGTGCAGGACGCCCTGGTGTCGATCCTGTCCGACCGGCGGATGAGCGTGCCCGAGCTGTCCGGCACGGACGGCGCGCAGGTCGCGGCGGCCCCCGGCTTCACCGTCATCGCCACCGCCAACCTGCGCGACCGCGGCGTCTCGGAGATGTCCGCCGCGCTCAAGCGCCGCTTCAACTTCGAGACGGTGCACCCGATCGCCGACATCGAGGCGGAGACCGCGCTCGTACGGCACCAGGCGGTGGCCGCCGTGGAAAGGGCGGGCGCGGCCTTCGGCGTCGACGACGCGGTCCTGGACGTCCTGGTCACCGTCTTCCGCGATCTGCGGGCCGGCCGGTCAGCGGAGGGCTGGGATGTGGAAAAGCCCGGCACGGTGATGTCCACGGCCGAGGCCGTACAGGTCGCCGTCTCCCTCGGGGTGGCCGCCGCCTACCTCCCGGGCGCCGACTCCCTCGACCTGGTCCCCGGCCACCTCCTGGGCGTCGTCCGCAAGGACGACCCGGCCGACCACGCCCGGCTCCTCGGCTACTGGGACGGCCCGGTGCGCCGCCGCGCCGAGGACGGTTCCGCGCTGTGGCGCCGGCTCTGGGACCTGCGGGAGAACCTCCGGTGACACACACCCCGGATCCACGGGCGGCCGTCACCGCCCTCGCCGGCTCCACGGAGCCGTATCTGCTGGGCGTCCGGCACCACAGCCCGGCGCTCGCGGCGGCGGTGCCCGCCCTGCTCGACGCCTCGGGGGCGGACGTGGTGTGCGTGGAGCTGCCCGCCGACTTCGAGCGGTGGCTCACCCATCTGGCCGCGCCCGGCACCGTCGCACCGGTCGCCCTCGCCGGAGCGGACGGGAACGGGCGGCTCGGCTTCTACCCGTTCGCCGACTTCTCCCCCGAACTGGCCGCGGTCCGCTGGGCCCGCGAGCACGGGGCGGACGTCGTGTGCTGCGATCTGCCGATGTCCGATCCGGCGTGGAGCGCGGACGGCCCCGTGCCGGCGCCGGTCCCGGTGCCCGACGCACGGACCGCCGCCGCCGGAGTGACCGCCGCCGCGCACGATCCGCAGCGGAGCGCGGACAGTCCCGTGCCCGTACCCCGCATGCGGACCGCCGTCGCCGAAGTGGCCCCCGCCGCCCGGGCGACCGCCGGGCCCGCCTCATTCGCGACCGCGCTCGCCGCGTCCGGGACAGGCCGTGACGGTGACGACCTGTGGGACCGCTGCGTCGAGGTCCTCGCCCCCGGATCGGCCGCCGAGGCGATCCGCCGCGCCGCCCTCGGGGTCGGATGGGCGCTGCGCAGCGACGCCGCAGCCGCCGGGGGGATCCCGGCGGTGGACCTGGCCCGCGAGGCGTACATGCGCCGGGCGATCGCGCGCGCCCAGGATGGCGGGCGCCGGGTCGCCGCCGTCGTCGGCGCCTTCCACGCCCCGGCGCTGACCGGTGCCGGCCCGGCTCGCGGCACGGACGCGGTGCCGGGAGCCGGGGCGGTGTACGCGGCATGCGATTCCGACAGCGCCGCGGAGCACACGGGCGTCGTCACCTCCCTCGTGCCGTACGCCTTCGATCTCCTGGACTCCCGTTCCGGCTATCCGGCGGGGATCCGGGATCCGCGCTGGCAGCAGGCGGTGTTCGAGGCCGGCGGCGACCCCGAGCGGATCCGGGGCGCCGCAGCGCGGGCGATCACCGACGTGTGCCGTGAACTGCGCGCGGCCGGGCACCCCGCCGGTACGGGCGAGGCAGCCGAGACCGTGCGGATGGCCTGCGACCTCGCCGGGGTGCGCGGACTCGCCGCTCCGGGACGGGGCGAGGTCCTCGAAGCCCTCACGGCCGTGATGGGCCAGGGCGAGCCGCTCGGCCGCGGCCGGGCCCTCGCGCGAGCGCTCCAGGTGGTCCTGGTCGGCGCCGCCCGGGGCCGGATCGCGCCCGGCACACCGCGCTCCGGCCTCGGGCCGAGCGTGGAGGCGGAGGCCGCCGCGCTGAAACTGCCGGGCCCTGACGACCCCGCCCCGCGCGAGGTGCGGCTCGACCCGCTGCGCTCCGCCCTGGACAGCCGCCGCGAGATCCTGCTCCAGCGCCTCGCCGTGTGCGGCACGGGATACGGCGAGGCCGTCACGGTGGCGGGTACGGGCGACGCGGCTGCCCTCACCACCCGTTGGCGCGTGTCGTGGACCCCGGCTGTCCCGGTACGACTGGACCTGGCCGGGGTGAGGGGTGTGACCGCGGCCCTGGCCGCGGAGGGCACCCTGCGGGAGACCTTCCGGGGTCAGGCGGCGGACGGCGGCCCCACCTGCGCCGACGTCCTCGGGGCACTCGGCGCCGCCGCCCGCTGCGACCTGCCCGCCCTGGTGGAGGAGCGCCTGGCCGACGCCGCCGAACTGCTCCCCGCCGCCGCCACGCTCCCCGAACTCCTCGCCGCACTGGACCTGTTGGAGGCGCTGCGCCGCGGCCATCTGCCCGGCACGACTGCCGGCAGCAGGCGGACCGCCGCCGAACTGGCCACCGACCTCATGGAGTCGGCGGTACGCGCCCTGCCCGGGCTGGCGGGCAGCGACCGGCCCGAGGACACCGCCGCGCTCATCGAACTGGCCTCGCGGGCCGGCGAACACCGCCTCGGGCTGCGGATGGACGACGCCCTCGACACCCTCGCCCGCACCGGCTCCCCGCTGGTCCAGGGCGCCGCGCTGGCCGCCCGGGTCCTGCTCGACCTCGACGACGCCGGCACCCTCGGCGCCCGTACGGCGGGCTGGATCGACACGGCCACCGGTCCCGAGGCACGGCGTGCGCTGAGCCGCCGGCTCAGCGGACTGCTCAGCGGCGCGTCCGCGCTGCTCCAGTCGGCCCCGGCGGCGACGGACCCGCTGCTTGACCGCATCGACACACTCCCCGACCAGGACTTCCTCGACCGGCTGCCGGCCCTGCGCGGGGGTTTCGACACGCTCAGCCCCGCGGGTCGCGACCGCCTGCTGCACACCGTGACCGAGCGGCTCGGCGACCGCCTCGACCTGTCGCTGACGGCCGCGCCCCAGCTACTCGCGCTGTGGACGGCCGCCGACGCGGAAGGACGTACCGCCCTGCGCGCCCTGGGACTGCCCACGGGGACGGTTGACGCATCAGCCGGCGGCTCCCCGCCCGTCGCCTCGGCCGCACCACGCCCCGCGCGAGCGCCCGCCGCCACGGACGCCGCGCTCCGGATCGGCCCCGCCGACCGGTGGCGGCTGCTCCTCGGCCGGGAGAGCGAGCACCTCCCGCAGCACGCCCGCCGTTACGCGCACGCGCTGGACGAGCTGTACGGCACCGGTCGCGGTGAGGGTTCCGCGGACCTCGGCCGGGAAGCCGGCGGCCAGGGCGGCGGGCAGGACGCGTCCTTCCCGACCGCCCGCGAATGGGCCGGGGAGTTGGAGGCGCTGTTCGGCGCCGAGGTCCGCGAGGAGGTCCTGGCCCTCGCCGCCGACCAGGGGCGTGCCGACGTGCTGGCCGAACTCGACCCCGCGGCGGTCCGCCCGTCGGTCGACCTGCTGACCTCCGTGCTGTCCCTCGCCGGCGGGATGCCGGAACAGCGGCTGGCCAGGCTCCGCCCGCTGGTGCGCCGCCTGGTCGACGAACTGGCCAAGGAGCTCGCCACCCGGATGCGTCCGGCCCTGACGGGGCTCGCGACACCGCGCCCCACCAGGCGTCCCGGCGGCCGGCTCGACCTGCCGCGCACCCTGCGGGCCAACCTCGCCCACGCGCGCAGAACGGCGGACGGGCGGACCGTGGTCGTACCAGAGCGGCCGGTGTTCAGCACCCGCTCGCGCAAGGAGGCGGACTGGCGCCTGGTCCTGGTGGTCGACGTGTCCGGGTCGATGGAGGCCTCCGTCGTCTGGTCGGCGCTGACCGCGGCCGTCCTGGGCGGTGTCCCCACCCTGTCCACGCACTTCCTCGCCTTCTCGACCGACGTGATCGACCTGACGGACCGGGTGGACGACCCCCTGTCGCTCCTGCTGGAGGTACGGGTCGGCGGCGGCACCCACATCGCGGCCGGGCTCGCCCACGCCCGCTCGCTGGTCACCGTGCCCAGCCGGACCCTCGTGGTGGTGGTGAGCGACTTCGAGGAGGGCTACCCGCTGGGCGGACTCCTCGGCGAGGTGAGGGCGCTGGCGGCCTCCGGGGTGCATCTGATGGGGTGCGCCGCCCTGGACGACTCCGGCGCCCCGCGCTATTCGGTGCCCGTCGCCCAGCAGCTCGCCGCGGCCGGTATGCCCGTCGCCGCGCTCAGTCCCCTCGCCCTCGCCCGCTGGGTGGGCGACCGCCTCCGCGGAGAGGTCCGATGAACCCCGAACTGCCCCCGGCGGCCCCCGATGTGGTCGCCTCAGCCGTCGAGACGCTGACCTCCCGGCTGCGCAAGAAGCTGGACGCCGCGATCGAGTCGTACGCGGCCGTGCCGGTGGTGGCCGACGGCGCCCTGCGGCGGGTGCGGTGCGGACAGGACGCCGAGGTCACGCTCACGCCCGGCCCCTCCGGCGCGGTCACGGACGCGGACCAGGCGGTGTGCAGCTGCCTGCTCGCGCCCCGGTGTCTTCACCGGGCCGCCGTCCTGAGCGCGTGCCCGGTCGCCGACGCGGAGGCGGTGCCCGCTTCCGAGGGCGACAGCGCGCCGCAGGGCACGGCGGGGCAGGCGGGCGGCGAGCCCGGCGCTGCCGCGGGGGCCGATGAGGAGCCCGTGGCGCTGACCGCTGGCCAGGTGGCCGCCGCGGCCGAACTGTGGGCCGCCGCCGCGGCCGTGCTCACCGCCGGGGTGCCGGCCGCGGGCGCTGTTCCGCAGGCCGAGCTGCTGCGGGCCGCGCACACCGCCCGGGTGGCCGGGCTGCACCGCGCCGAGGCAGCCGCCCTGCGGGTCCTGCGCGGGCTGCGTGGCGCGCGCGCCCGCCACGACGGCCACCGGCTGGCCGACCTGGTCGCGAATCTGCGGGAACTCCTGCTCACCACCGCCCTGTTGGGCAGCCCCGCCCCGCAGCACGCGCTGGTCGGCACCGCCCGGCGCGCCTACCGCCCGGCCGGCGGCCTGCGGGTCCACGGGGTGTGCAGGGAACCGGTGATCGCGGCCACCGGCTACGGAGGTGTCGTCACCCATCTCGTCTCCGAGGACGGGCGCTGGTTCTCCATCGCCGACGTCAAGCCCGGCGGACCGGCCCGCGCGAAGGGCGCGGCCACGGCCACCGTGGCGCTCGGCTCGGGAAGCCTCGACCATTCCCAGCTCTCCCGCGGCGGACTGCTGATCTCCGGCGCGACGGTCTCTTCCGACGGCCGTCTCGGCGCGGGCAAGGGCGTGCGGGCCACGGCGGTCAGCGGCCTGCCGTGGACGTCGGGGCCGCTTGCCGCGCTGTTCGCACGTCCCCTGGGCGAGGCCGTCGCCGAACGGCTCGCCGCGGCTCCGGAGGCCGACCCGGAACGGGCCGGGCAGGCGGAGCGCGAGCTGGTCGGGTGCGACCTGCTGCTCGTCGGGGCGGCGGGCGAGCAGCTGATCGCCCGGGAGCTGCTGCCCGGACGGCCGGACACGGAGGGCCTGCTGATCCGGCTGGCCCCGTCCAACGGCCATCCCGACCTCGCCCATACGGCCAACTTCCGCCGGCTCGCGTCCCGTCCGGGGCTGAGGCTGCGTGCGATCGGCCGTCTGGACCCCGACCGCGCCGCGACGCTGCGCCCGCTCGCGGTCGCCCCGCTGCCCGACACCGAGGCGACGCTGCGGCTGCCCGCGGACTGGAAGGGCCGCGCCGACCTGGGCTACGACCGTCTGGAGGGTGTCCACCTCCCGCCGCCCGCTGTCGTGCCCGCCCCGGACGACCTGGGCGCCGTGCCTTCCGATCCGCTGGCGCAGGCCCCCCTGTGGCGGCTTCGGCGACTGGTCGACGTCGCGGTGTCGGGTGGCCGCCGAGCTGTCGCCGAGCCCGCGCGCGACGGCGACCGGAGCGGCGGCGGGGCGGCGCTGCGCCGCGGCGGCTTCGGTACGGCCGCGGACCTGGCGGCCGGCCTCACCGCCGAGGCCGACCGGCGTACCCGGGACGTCTTCGGCCGCACCGGCGAGGCCGACCCCGACAGCTACGCGCGGGCCTGGCTCGCCTCGGCCGTCTATCTGGCCGGTGTGGAGCGGGCGTTGGTACGGGCCACCTGGCAGCCGGAGCCCGCGGGGCCGTGAACCGCACCCCGGGCGAAGCGGCCGACGGACCGGCCTGAGGCCGCCGGGCCGCGCCTTCGCCCCCGTGGTTCCTTGTCGCGGCACCCGTGCGACCATGCCCCTTTGCGGCGGGGCCGTGGAGCCGGAGGCCGGTTCCGGGGTGCCGCCGCGCGAAAGGCTCCGACTGCGCCCGCCGTCCGCGGGTATCCGCCGTCGAGTAGGCACAGTGGCCGCGCCGCAGCCGGGGTGACCGGCCGGGCCGGGGCCGCACGGGGGAAGGGAATGTTCGATGGCATCGCAGGAACGCAGGCTCCGTTCGGGAGTCGTGATGCTCGGGAGTGTGGGGCTGCTCGCGGCCGCCCTCGTCTCGTGCTCCTCGGGCGGCCCGGACAAGCGGTGCGTCGACCCGACGACGTACAAGAAGCTGAACGACCGCGACTGCCACGACGGCGGCCCGGGCCGCTACTACTACGGCGGTTCGGTGAAGAACGGCAAGGTGTCCGGCGGCGGCTTCGACAAGTCCGCGGTCAAGCGCGGCGGTTTCGGCGGCGGGTCCGGTGGCGGCAAGGGCGGCGAGGGCGGGCACGGCTCCGGCGGGAGCTGACGGCGGCTCAGCGGCACACGCACCAGGACAACGGACACAGGTATCAGGGGGGTTCGCCGTATGCGGCGGCACACGATCGCACCGCGGCCGCAGTGGCAGCGCATCGTCGAGGAGCAGGGGGTGGTGTATCCGCTGACCCGGCACCCGGACGGCGTGCTGCGTCCGTACTGGGACGAGAGCGCCTACTACGCCTTCACGCTGCCGGAGGTCGAGGCGCTGGAGGCCGTGGTGGAGGAGCTGCACCGGCTGTGCCTGGACGCCGCCGCGCACATGGTGGCGGAGGATCGCTTCGCCGACCTCGGCATCACCGACCGCGGGCTCGTCGCACGGATCGTCGAGTCATGGCGCCGCCGCGACGAGCTGCCCTCCCTGTACGGGCGGTTCGACCTGCGCTACGGCGGCGGCGCCGAGTCGGGCACGGCGGCGGACTCCGTCAAGCTGCTGGAGTACAACGCCGATACGCCGACCTCACTCGTCGAGGCGGCTGCCGCCCAGTGGTTCTGGCTGGAGGACCGCTTCCCCGGCGCGGACCAGTGGAATTCGCTGCACGACCGGCTCGTGGCGCGCTGGCGCGAGCAGGCGGGCCTTCTGCCGCCGGGGCCGGTGCACTTCGCGCACACCCAGGCCGATGAGATCGGCGAGGACCTGATGACCGTGGCGTATCTGCGCGAGACCGCCGAGCAGGCCGGCCTGGAGACCGTCGCGCTGGCCGTCGAGGACATCGGCTGGGACGGGCTGTCGGAGCGGTTCGTCGACGAGCAACTGCGCTTCATACGGAGCTGCTTCAAGCTCTACCCGTGGGAATGGCTCGCGACCGACGCGTTCGGCCCGCACGTGCTGGCCACCCTCGACAACGGCGGCGGCACGGGCAGCACCTGCTGGATCGAGCCCGCGTGGAAGATGCTGCTGTCCAACAAGGCGCTGCTGGCGATCCTGTGGGAGCGCAACCCCGGTCATCCCCACCTGCTCCCCGCCTACCTGGACGGCCCGCGCGAACTCGCCGCCGGCGCGGGCTACGTGGCCAAGCCGCTTTTCGGGCGCGAGGGTGCGGGCATCACGGTGCACGAAGCGGCGCGCGAGCCGGTTCACGCCGTAAAGCCGGACGGGTCGGCGCCTGGGCCCCCGCCCGCCGGCTCCGGCGCCGCCTCCGCCGCCCCTGCCGGCTCGGCGGAGGGCACCTGCTACCAGCAGTTGGCTCCGCTGCCCGTCTTCGACGGCAACCATGTCGTCCTCGGCGCCTGGGTGGTGGGCGAGGAGGCGGCCGGGCTCGGCATCCGCGAGTCCGCCGGCCTGGTCACGGACGCCTACGCGCGGTTCCTGCCGCACATCATCGTGTGAGGGCGGCGGAAGGCGGCCCCGGCCAGGACCGCGCAGGTCACAGCCCGGTCCGGGCGGGGCCGCCGGCGCGCGGGAGCTTGCCGCCGGCGAGGTCGTGTTCGAGGCGCTGCCCCTCGATGTCGGGGTCGGGGATGTGCCGGGAGAACCACTGGGGGTGGTACCAGAGCTTGGCGCGGACGATCGCCATGACGGCCGGGACCAGGGTGAGCCGGACCACGAAGGCGTCGAGGAAGACGCCGGCCGCGAAGCTGAAGCCGATCGCCTTGATGGTCGGGTCGTCGGTGAACATGAAGGCCACGAAGATGAAGAACATGATCAGTGCCGCGGCCGTGACGACCCGGGCCGACACCCCCGTGCCGCGCTCGACGGCCCGCAGGGCGTCGCCGTTCTTGGTGTAGTCCTCCTTGACCCGGGAGACGACGAAGACCTCGTAGTCGCTGGACAGTCCGAAGATGATCGCCAGCATGATGATCGGCAGGAAGCTGATCGTCTCGGACGGGGTGATCCCGAAGACATGGCGGCCCCAGCCCCACTGGAAGACCGCCACCTGTGCGCCGAGGGCCGCCGACATCGACAGCAGGAAGCCCAGGATCGACTTGACCGGCACCAGGATGGTCCGGAAGGCGAAGGTCAGCAGGATGAAGGCCAGGCCGACCACCACGGCCAGGAAGACCGGCAGCGCGCTGGAGAGCTTGGCGGAGACGTCGATGTTGGACGCGGTGGTGCCGCCGACCAGGATCCGCGTGCCGGTGGTGCCCTCGATCGACGCCCGGTCGCGGCGCAGCCGGTGCACGAGCGAGGCGGTGGACGGGTCGTTCGGCCCCGACCTGGGGATCAGCCGGACCAGCGAGGTGCCGTTCTTCGCGGTCACCGGCGTCACCTGCTGGACGTCGGGTTCCTTCGCCAGCGCGCCCGCGATGCTCAGGGTGTCCGAGGGCTGCCGGACGTCCTGGACGACGATCAGCAGCGCGCCGTTGAACCCGGCGCCGAAGCCCTCGGTGGTCAGGTCGTACGCCTTGCGCTGGGTGTTGTTCGTCGGCTTCGACGCGCCGCTGGGCAGACCGAGCCGGATACTGAGGGCCGGGATCGCGAGGACGCCGAGCAGGACGACGCCGCCGGCGAGCATGACGATCCGGCGGCGTACGACCAGCCGGGCCCAGCGGGCGCCGGCCGGGCTGCCCGGATCGGCGGCGGACCTGCGGGCGACCCGCTCGACGTGCTTGCCCAGCAGCGGCAGACGGGTGAAGGTGGCCACCTTGAGCCCGGCGAAGCCGAGCACCGCGGGCAGGAACGTCAGGGCGATGAGCAGCGCGACCGTGACGGACGCCGCCGCGGCGAGGCCCATCACCGTCAGGAAGGGGATACCCACCACGGTCAGCCCGCACAGCGCGATGATCACCGTGAGAGCGGCGAAGACCACGGAGCTGCCCGCCGTGCCCATGGCCAGCGGCGCCGACTCCTCGGGCGTCATGCCGTTGAGGAGGTTGGTGCGGTGGCGGTAGAGGATGAAGACGCCGTAGTCGATGCCGCAGGACAGGCCGAGCATCAGCGCGACCGTCGTCGACGCCGACGCGATCGTCACCACGGACGCGACGGCCGTGACGCCCATCAGGGTGGTGATCACCCCGATGATCGCGCCCAGGATGGGCATGCCGGCCGCCGCGAAGGCCCCGAAGGTGATCATCAGGATGATGAACGCGACGACCAGGCCCGCCAGTTCCGGCAGCTCGGAGACCACCAGCCGCCAGCCGGGATAGACGCTGCCGCTGTACTCCACCTGGACGCCGGCGGCCCGCACCGGTTTCATGGCGTCCTTGACCTGGTCGAGGTCGGCGTCCTTGACGTCGGCCGGCTGCGCCGTCCACTGCACCTGCCCGAGGGCGATCTGCCCGCTCTTCGAGACCAGTCCGCTCGCGTACGGAGCCACGACGGTGGAGACCTGGGGCACGGACCTGAGCTTGCCGAGGGCCGCCGTGATCACGCCTTTGAGCGCCGGGTCGGTGACTTTCGCGCTGCCGTGGGCGGCGAACACGATCGTGCTCTGGCCGCCGCCGAAGGCCGGCAGCTTGGCCTTGAGGACGTTGGACGCGTTCTGCGACTCGGTGCCCGGGATGGTGAAGTTGTCATTGGTCTTGCCGCCGCTGGCCTGGCCGATGGCGATGGCGGCCACGGCAGCTGCGAGCCATAGCGCCAGGACCAGCCTCCGCCTCCGGTAGGCGAACCGGGCAAGTCGGTAGAGATAGCTCGACATGGGTACATACTGCACGAATCATGCGATCCGACCCCTTTGTACTCGCGGCCCGGCGGGGTCACCCTCGCGCCGGCCGCGACTCCGGTGACCGAAGGCCGCCCGGCGTTCGAGGTTGATTACCTCACCGTCGAACACGCGGAAATCTATGTCGGCTGGAGTAGACATTGGATGGCGGCTCGGCTATGGTTTCTCTCGTAGCCAGAAGGACAGCAGGGCCTGGCAGAGACGAACTGCCGGGCAGCAGNGACGGCGACGGGACTGACGACCGGACCGGGTGGCCCGCAGTGATCAGGGGCCGCCGTAAGCAGTACCGCAGTGGCAGTATCCGCAAGTGCAGTGCGCAGTATCCGTTCGGCAAGTGAGTGATCCCAGAGGGAAGAACGGAGGAGCCCAAGCGCCATCAGGATCGC
>NZ_JAJSYW010000021.1:0-6819 GCF_036815005.1 Streptomyces sp. IBSBF 2435
GGTCCGGGGGGAACCGGTCGAAGGACTGCTCAGGGGCGGTGGACCGAGCGGGACCACCGGGGAGGCGGGCGACTCGTGGCCCGCCAGGCGCAGCGGCACCGCGACGAGGGCGGCGGCAGCGCAGGACAGGCCGACCCCGACAGCGACACGCAGCATCCGGCGGCGGGCCGCGCCGCGGCGGATCCTCTCGTAGCGGCCCGGGGGCAGGCCGAGGTGGTCGGGGGCGGGCCGCAGGATGACGGTGAGGGGGTCGTCGGGGTCGAAGTCCTGACCGTCGTCAGACTGTGTGATCAAGGCTTCTCCTCAGATGGGCCCGGAGCAGTTCCCTGGCCGCGTGGAGGTCGGACATCACGGTCCCCTCCCTCCGGCCGGTGAGCAGGGATATCTCCCGGATCGGGAGGTCAGCGTAGTAGTGCAGCAGGATCGGCACCCGCAGGCGTTCGGGCAGCGACTGCACGAGCAGGCGCAACGACGGGTCGGCCTGCTCGGCCGCCGGCCGGACCGCGGCTTCCGCGGTGGCCCGGCGGACGGCCCGCCGCTCGCGCTCCAGCTTGCGCCAGTGGTCGCGGACGAGGTTGGTCGCGGTGACGTAGAGGAATCCGCGCGGCTCCGCCACGGCCGTCCAGCGGGCCCAGAGCCTGGTGAACGCCTCCGAGGCGATCTCGTGGGCCGTCTCGTCGTCGTCGACCAGGCGGCGGCACCAGCCGGCAAGGCGGGGGTAGAAGGCGGCGAACAGCTCGGACGCTGCCTTCTCGCGGGACCGTTTCAACACTCTCCATGTCGTGGTGGCACTGGTCGCACACGGGGTGGCCCGTGCGGGGGGACTGCCCCGGGCCGCCGGCGTACGGTGTCCGGCGGCCCGGGGCCCCGGGCGGGAGGCGTCAGGAGCCCGCCCGGGTCAGCGCGGCGAAGACGATCACGTTGTCGAGGTAGCCGTCACCGGTACGCGGGCCGCCGCACGTGATCAGCCGCAGCTCGGGACGGTCCACGTCCCCGTAGACCGCGCTCGTCGGGAAGTCCGCCTTGGCGACCGTGCGGACGTCGGTGACGGCGAACTGCGGTGCCGTGCCGTTCTTCAGGTGCGCCACGATCCGGTCGCCCGGGTGCAGCCGCGCGAGGTGGCGGAAGACCCCGTCCCCGTAAGCGCCGACGGTGACATGGGCGAGGATCACCGAAGGACCGGTCTGACCCGGCGTCGGCGAGTCCCGGTACCAGCCCGCGAGGTCGTGCGCGGTGATCGGCGGGACCTGCACGCTGCCGTCGGGGGCCAGCCCCAGCTCCATGACCGGGGTGTCGACCCCGATGGCCGGGACCTCCAGCCGGACCGGGACCGAACGCCCCGGCGCGCGTACCGCCTTCGCGGCGGGCCGCGACGACGGCGGCCCGGTCGTGGGGAGTCCGGGCCCGGCGGTACGGCCCGCCCGGTGGCCGCCGCAGGCCGTGAGCAGCGAGGCTGTCACCGCCGCGGCGAGAGCGCGCCTGGAGAGCGGGGTCACGCCCCGGTCGCCCGCCGGCGGCGTACGAGGAGGACCGCCCCGCCGCCGAGCGCGAGCACCGCGGCGGCGCCCCCGCCGATCAGCCCGCCGCCGGCTCCGCTGTGCGACGCCACCGGCACCACGCCGGTGTCCGGCGCTCCCTTCGGCACGGCGGAGACCTGGCCCGGCCGCCCCGTCCGGGGCGGTGCGGGCGCCGCGGTCGGCGCCGCGGCCGGCGCCGCGTCCGAAGGTGCGGCCGACGCGGTCTGTACGACGGTCGGAGTGGGGGTCGGGGACGCCCCGTCGGCGAACGCGGGCACGGTGGCCGCCAGCACGGCGGTGCACGCGAGTGCCACGGCGCTCAGGACAGTTCGGCGCATGAATCGCTCTCTTTCGTCGGTCCGCCCGCGCTGTCGTGCGCGAGCTGAGTGCGGATCGACTGAGAAGACGAGGCCGCGGCGGAGCGGATTGCAAAGCCTCGGCAAAGCCGCAGGAGGTGGCCCGCCACGCGAGGCGGCCCCATCGCCGCGACCGGCACGATGTGTCCGACCGGAGAAGGTCCACCCGGATGGCCCATTGATCACGACCGGACACACAGCATAGAATTCGAACACCAGATCGATGCTCTCTCTCAGGAGTTACATGCGTTACAGGCGCATCACCCTCGCTGCGGCCACGTCACTCGTGGCCGGAACTCTGAGCTCCGCCGTTCTGTCCGCCGCTCCGGCGGACGCAGCCGAGACCTCGGTCGCACTGCCGATCAGCCAGTACGCGCACCTGCTGGTCGACCCCGTCCACCAGGAGCTGTTCATCAGCGGCGGCCCCGGCAGCACAAGCATCCTGGTCACCGACCTGTCCGGCGGCGACCCCCGGACGATCCCCGACCAGCCCGGCGCCGCAGGCCTGACGCTCTCGGCGGACGGCAGCGCCCTCTACGCCGCCCTCTCGGGCGGCGACGCGATCTCCGCCATCGACCCGGTGACGCTCACCGAGACCCGGCGCTTCGGCACCGGCACCGGCAGCGCCCCGGTCTCCGTGGCCGTCGCAGGAAGCGGTGTCTGGTACGGATACACGACCGCCGGCGGCCAGGGCGGCATCGGGACCGTCGACCTGTCGGCAGCCGCGCCGGTCGCCGAGCCCCGGTCCGGCATGGGCACCTGGGCGCACGCGCCCCTGCTCACCGCGAAGGGCGAGGAGTTGGCCGCGGAGACTCCGTCCGGGAACTCCGTCCACGCGGCCACCTTCCACGTCACGTCCTCGGGCGCCGCACCGCAGGCGGACTTCGGCCTCACCGCCGGCGCGGGCGAGTTCGACCTCACCCCCGACGGCAGCACCCTGCTGCTCACGGGACCGACCGCGAGTTCCCTCCAGGCGTTCCGCACCGCGGACCTGAACTCCGCCACTCCGAGCGTCTACTTCACCGGTACGGGCCCGAACGCGGTCGATATCGCCGCGGACGGCACGGTGGCCACCGGCAACGGCGGCGCGAGCGGCAATGACGTATTCGTCTACGCGCCCGGCACCACCACGGCCATGAACAAGTTCGACCTGGGTACCGCACGCCTGGCCCGTGACGGCCTGGCATGGGGCGCCGACGGTGTGGGCCTGTACGCCGTCGTCGGGAACAGCACGAACGGATACAGCCTGCTGCGTCTCCCCGAGGCGCACCTGACGGACACGCAGCTCTCCGCCTCGATCACCTCGGGGTATGCGGCGCCGACCCTGCCCTACACGGTCTCGGGCAAGGTCGCCGCGCAATCCGCCTTCCCGGCCGGCGAGACGGTGCAGGTGACCGAGGACGGCGCGGCCCTGGCCGACGCCCCCCTCGCACCGGACGGATCGTTCAGCTTCAGCGACGTACACGAGAGCGCCGGTCACCACGACTACGGGTTGTCGTACGCCGGCGACCGGACCCACCGGGCCTCCGCCACGAGCCTCGGGGCGGACGTCGCGGCGCTGAGCACCACCGTCTGGGCCGAGCCGACCTCGGCGACCGCCGACTCCGTGGTGCTCAGCGGCATCATGGGTGTCCAGAACAAGCTGGCGGCCGTCCCCGCCGGGCTCAGGATCGACGTCACCCGCGTCAACGAGGACACTCGGCAGTCCACGCAGCTGCCGTCCGTTCCGGTGACCCCCCAGGACGACTTCAACGGCACCTTCACGATCACCGATTCGCCCGGCGCCCCGGGGCGGTTCACCTACACCGTTTCCTTCGCCGGGACGTCCTGGCTGACCGGCAGTTCCGGGGACGTGAGCATCTTCGTCCCGTACGCGCCGACACTGGCGCTGTCGAACGCCCCGACGACCGGAACCGTCGGAAAGCCGCTCACCTTCACCGGCCGGCTCACTCCCGCACCGCCGGCGGACACCGGCCAGTACGGCGTCCCGGCGGTGACCGTCGAGGACGAGTCGCCGTACACGGGAGCGCAGTACAGCGCGGCGGTCCAGCCCGACGGCACCTTCACCTTCCCCACCACCCCCGACTCGCGGGGCAGCCACACCTATACGTTCAGCTACGGCGGCAGCGCGGAGGTCGTCGCCACGCAGGCCACAGCGATCGTGAACGTCACGGGTCTGGTGACGCCGCTGTCCGTGACCACCAACGCCTCCAGTTACACCCGCAACAGCACGGCCACGGTCACCGCCCACCTCGGCACGGCCTTCGCCGGTCGCACCGTGACCTTCTCCGCGACCCCCGCCAACGGGACGCGGACCCAGATCGGCACGGGCACGGTCGACAGCCACGGCAATGCCGCGCTGGTCAGCCCCCGGCTGACGAAGCCGACCACCTTCACCGTCTCCTACGCCGGAGACACCCAGTACGCCCCGGCCACCGCGAGCCGCAGCGTCCAGGTGCACTGACATCCCGGTCCGCCCGTCCGCCCGCCCGCCCGGTGCGGACGGGCGGGCGGGCTGGACGGGGTGCGGTATCGCGGGGTCGATGGGCCTGCGCTACGTGTCCAGGCGGACCGGCATCAGGAGCGAGAAGGTGTCCTCGGTGTCGGTGCGGCGAATCGCCATCGGCGCGGTGGGGGCGCCGAACTCCAGGATCAGCTGGTCCCGGGCTCCGGCAGCCAGGGCGTCCAGCAGGAATTCGCGGTTGACGGCGACGCTGTCCGGGTCGTCGTCACCGTCGGCGCAGACGGCGACCGTACCGTCCCCGGCCACCTTGAGCACGCTGAGCCGGGAGGGGGCGGCGCCCGGCTCGGGCGTCTCCGCGGTACGGACGGGGCCGGTCGCCACTGCCGCCCGGAAGGCCGGGACGTCGATGAGGGCACGTGTCCCCGCCGGCAGGCGGACAAGCCGGCGGTAGTCGGGGAAGTCGTGATCGAGGCACTGGCCGGCTGCCTGCCGGGCCCCCGTCTCCAGGGCCACGTGGTTCCCCGCCACGCTGAGTTGAGCGGATCCCCCGTCCCTCAGCAGCGCGCGCATCGCGTCGGCCAGCGCGGACGGCACGGTGATCTGCGCACGCGGGGCGGCGTCACCGCTGCCGCCGACGTGTGCGACCGCCATCCGGTACCGGTCGGTGGCGACGGCGTGGAGCGACCCGCCCTCGACGTCGAGGAGGACACCGCCGAGCATCGGCAGCTCCGGATCGGTACTGGCGGCGAACCGGACCGCGTCCAGGGCGGCGGCCAGTTCGGGCGCGCCGACAGTGAAGCGGATGGTCGCGGTGCGGGGCGGGGCCATGGGATTCTCCCGGTGATCGAGTAGCGCTCGGACCGTGGAGAACTCCATGCGGGCATCGGACAGACCGCGTTCAAGGCGGCGCAGATGCGTCTGGAGCAGCCGGCGTACCAGCTCGCTGTCCGTACTGGACCAGCCGGCCAGCACCAGCCGGATGTCCGCCAGCGGCATACCGGCCCGCCGCAGCCGTGCCAGCAACCGGGCCTCGTCCACCTGCTCGGGGCCGTACCAGCGGTACCCGTTCACCGGATCCACCCGCGCCGGTACCAGCACGCCCGCACCGTCGTAGAACCGCAGCGCGCTGACGCTCAGCCCGCTGCTCCTGGCCATCTCCCCGATGCTGCGCATCTCGCTCTCCACACCCGGAACTCTCGGCTCTCGACCAGGTCGAGGGTCAACCTCAGCGGGACGCGGGACTTCCGTGGCGGACCTGCCCGGTGCGCCGGGACCTGTGGTGCTCCGGGAGGATGAACGCGTCGGCCGTCTTGTCGAACGCCGGACTGATCGACAAGCTGTGTACATGACATTCTCAGGATGCCTGCCCCGCGGAACGGGCTGACGTCCGTCAGCACCATGATCCTGCGCGTCCCGCCAGAGGCGGCGTAACGCTCACGCGACATCACGCCTTTTCCCCGGAGGTCAGACATATGCGCTTGACGTTTGCAAGGCCGCGGCGCGGCGGCTGGAAGAGAGCGCTCATCCTGCTTCCCGTCGTCGTGGTCACGGTGGCGGCCACCGCCGTCGTGACGCTGAACGCCGAGGCGGCGGTGCCCCCGGCCCCGTCGGGCTTCACGCTCACCTGGAGCGACGACTTCAACGGTGCGTCCGGCACCGGCATCGACCAGGGCCTGTGGAAGTACGACACCGGGCCGGGCAGCAACTTCGGCACCGGTGAGATCGAGACCATGACCACCAGCACGTCGAACGTCTACTACGACGGCCAGGGCCACCTGGTGCTCCAGGCCCAGCACTCCGGTTCCGACCCGCGGGGCGGGTGGACCTCCGGGCGGGTGGAGACCCAGGCGGCGACCTTCGGCGCCCCGGCGGGCGGCGTCGTACGCATCGAGTCCGTCCTCCAGCAGCCCAACGTCAGCACCGCCAACGGTGCGGGCTACTGGCCGGCGTTCTGGATGCTCGGCGCACCGCTGCGCGCCGGTGTGACCTGGCCGACGTCCGGTGAGATCGACATCATGGAGGACATCAACGGCCGCAGTTCCGACTTCAGCACCATCCACTGCGGAGTGAGCCCGGGCGGGCCGTGCAACGAGCCGACCGGCATCGGATCGGGCGAGCGCGGCTGTCCTGGCTGCCAGTCCGGCTTCCACGACTACGCGGCGGAGATCGACCGCTCGACCTCGCCGGAGCAGATCCGGTTCTACCTCGACGGGAACAACTTCTACACCGTCAACGCCAACCAGGTGGACGCGGCAACCTGGTCCAACGCGATCGACCACCCGTTCTTCATCATCTACGACCTGGCGATCGGCGGCGGCTTCCCTGACGCCTTCGGCGGTGGCCCGAACGCGGCCACGGTCTCCGGCGGCAAGCTGGTCATCGACTCGGTGGCCGTGTACAACAAGGGACCCGGCTCCGGGGGCGGCGGCGGTTCCGCGACCGGCCAGACGATCACCGGCCCTGGCGGCAAGTGCGTGGACGT